>JAJYIL010000488.1 GCA_021790055.1 Bacteroidota bacterium | reverse complement strand
GTATTATACGTCGCGTACTTATTTCCACATGAATTTTTATAATGAGCTAAGCAGCTTTTCAAGCGTTTACCTGCTGGAATTTTTTTATTGGTACCTTGGAGACTTTATAGTTTATTTTGTAATCCCTTTTTTAATTGTCAAGCTTATATTTAAGGAAAGGCTGATTGATTACGGTATTACTGTTGGTGACTTTAATGCGGGAATTAAAATCTCAATAGCCTTCATTTTAGCTATGCTTCCGTTCATCTGGCTTTTAACTTCACAGCAATCATTTAGTTTAACTTACCCGCTGCTTTATCAGGCGAGAGATTCCTGGAAAATATTTTTTATTTACGAGGTAGGGCTGGTTTTCTATTTATTTGCATGGGAATTTATTTGGCGTGGATTTATGCTTTTTGGCTTAAAGGGAAAATTTGGTTATTATGCCGTTGTTATTCAGATGCTTCCGTTTGTAATTCTTCATGATGGCAAGCCGCCGCTCGAGACGTTCGGCGCAATTGCAGGCGGTATAGCACTCGGCATGCTTGCGTACAGAACGAAGTCAATTTACTATTGCGTTTTTACTCATTCAGTTATTATGTTTAGTATCGATTTAATTTCTACTCTTCGATACAGGGCAAATGATTTTGGCGTAGGATTGAACTCGTTTATTAATGTTATCAAACAATTTTTTTAAGGAATAAGAAAATGAAGTTTTCATTGAATGTTGACCATATAGCCACGCTTAGAAACTCAAGAGGTGAAAATGATCCTGAACCGGTAATTGCAGCACTACTTGCAGAACAAGCCGGTGTTGACGGAATTGTGGTGCATCTTAGAGAAGACCGCCGCCACATAAATGAAAGAGATGTCCGCTTGTTGAGAGAGCTGATTACAACAAAGCTCGATCTGGAGATGGCTGCGACGGATGAGATAATAAAAATCGCGTGCGACGTAGGACCCGAGCTTTCTACTATTGTTCCCGAGCGACGTCAGGAATTAACTACCGAAGGCGGGATTAATGTAATCGACAATATCAACCGGTTGAAAGATGCGATAAGTGATTTGCACGGAGCTGATATACTGGTGTCTCTGTTCATCGAGCCGAATATCGATCAGATAGATGCTGCGGCAGAAATAAATTCCGACTTTATTGAAATTCACACCGGCGTATTTGCAAATGCTGTTACCGAAGAAGAACAGTTTGATGAGCTTGATAAAATAAGAACCGCAGTAAAGCATGCAAAGAAGCTTGGGCTTGGCGTTAATGCAGGGCATGGGCTCAACTATCAGAACATAAAAATATTTAGAGAGATACCGGATATTGACGAAGTGAGTATAGGACATGCTGTAATATCCAGAGCTGTTATTACAGGCTTAAAAGAGGCTATTCAAGATATGATAAGGCTGATTAAATAAGATTATTGGTATTCAACCAAAACGGTTGAAAAATGATTATTCAATCAAATTGGTTGAAAATGACGTTTTCAACCAATTTGGTTGAATCTTAATTCTACTTTGTTTAAGTTCACAAACGAAAAACTAATTCTTACTTAGATGAAAAAGATCGCGCTAATCGGAGATATTGTAGGCTCCAAAAAGTTAAAAAAAAGGAACGAGGTTCAGAGAAAACTTTTACGATATTTTGATTCAGTAAATGCAAATCATAAGACTCTGCTTTCGCCTTTTACTATTACACTTGGAGATGAATTCCAAGCCTTGTACAGCAAGGGGAATGAGTTGTTTAAGAACATCTGGGAAATATTGTTGATTTTATATCCTGCAAAGGTCAGGTTTTCTGTTGGAGTAGGAGAGCTATCAACAAGAATAAACAAAGAGCAATCGATCGGGATGGATGGTTCTGCATTTTATAATGCAAGAGAAGGTATGTTAGAATTGAAGAAGACATCATATTTATTTAACATTACAACTGACACTAAAGCGAATTATGAGCTGGCAAAGCACAGCCTGTTCCTGATTTCAAATATTACGAACAAATGGAAATCTACCAGGCTGAAAATTCTTGTAATGCTTTATGAAGGTAAGCCGGTTAAAGAAATATCGAA
This sequence comes from Bacteroidota bacterium, assembly GCA_021790055.1. Taxonomy (GTDB): domain Bacteria; phylum Bacteroidota; class Ignavibacteria; order Ignavibacteriales; family Ignavibacteriaceae; genus FEN-1297. Next base: position 1,197 of record JAJYIL010000488.1, on the reverse strand, counting down.
TAATTTAAAAATATCGGATAAAGCTGTTTATAAAAATATCGATTCAGGAAGCCTGGCTTTGATAATCGAAATTACAAGAGAAATTACAAGAGAAATAAATTTAATGTTAAAGAAGTGACTGAATTGCAATTCACATTTTTTCTAAATGTCATACTGCTTTCAAGATTAAGTTTGGGCTTTAAGAATGAGCCTGTCTCAAAGCTTAAACTCTTTGGAACAATATTAGTCCAGATCATACTTCTATTATTATTTGAATTAACTCTTAAGTTGTTATTGTTAATGATAACCGTAATCATCCTGGACTTTCTTTTTTACTGGCTTGAGCATAGGCACAATAATCTCAACTTAATCAGATGTATTTCATTTGTAATTTACTTTCTGATGTTCGGAATTTTCTCATTCATATTTATTCCACATAACTATAATAGTTCATTTTACAATTTCATTGTCGCTTCTGCCGGAAGTTCATATATCAGCGCGGGCTTATTAAAAATTAACTGGCTCAAATTCAATTTAGTTATTTTCGGAATTATGCTGCTGATAAACGAAGCTAACTTTGCAATAAGATATTTCTTTGAACAATTTCATTTAGCCCCTCAACTCCATAATACCTGCGAAGATAATAACATAGATAAAAAAGAATATAATACCGGACGAATTATAGGAATGATAGAGAGAATACTGATTTTCTTCTTCGTTTTAGCTGACCAGTATGCGGCAATTGGATTTATAATAGCAGCAAAAGGTTTTACACGGTTTAAAGAGTTAGATAACAGAGATTTTGCCGAATATGTTCTAATTGGTACTCTACTCTCTTCTCTTTCAGCTATTACAATTGCACTTCTTATAAAAAGCATGCTCTAAAAATTTATAGCTTTCGTAAAATGAATCTTAAACAGAAACTCGATTATCATTATAAAGCATTTGATAAGTCCAGAATCTCACCCGATCCGCTTCAATTCCTCCATTTGTTTGAAAACGAAAAAGACATCGAGGCAATAGGATTTATTGCCTCAATATTCGCGTACGGAAATGTTATCCAGATTATAAATACTCTAAATAAAATCTTGGCGGTTACAGACAATCGACCATACGAATTTATTGCCGGATATTTTAATGAGAAAGATTCTTTTAAACTTGAAGGCTTGAAGCATCGTTTCTATACGGAAAAAGACATTTCGCTTCTATTTTATATCA
>JAJYIL010000013.1 GCA_021790055.1 Bacteroidota bacterium | reverse complement strand
ACATGAAAAGTTCCCGACGTTGATCATTTTATTTTAAACGAAGCAGAGATTATGCTGCCTTTATTTATTGAAGATATTAAAAATGGAAAACCGCAAAAATATTATAGGACTAATGAATTCGCGGATGTTACTAATTCGCCGGTACCTGACTGGGACCTGATAAACCTTAATAAGTATGCTTACGCAATAGAAGGCTGCGAAGCGAGAACAGGTTTATAGAGCCGTTCGATTTTGATGAGAACAAAACAAACATAATTACGAGATCAGATAAAGCTGTTTTGTATGACGGGTATAAAAAAATACTCGATTATGTTTACAGTACGCAGAATGTTTATGTGAGGTCTAAATTGTTTTTATCAAACTATGGAAACCATAGGGCGGAGAATCTTATCCGGAAGATGATTTCAATTAATGATTTTGTGAGCTTGATAAAATTAATTTTCTTTTGCGGAATTATAGGGAAAGGAAGATTTTATTTCCGGAAATTAATGATCTGGACATTCTTAAGGAATAGGAAAAATGTTTTCCATGCATTTCTTTTCGGAGCTTTATTATTCCAATTTGAAAAGCTACATTACAGGTTCATGAGAACGTATAATGATATTTTGTATGAGGGAGTAAAGTGCAGAAGTGACATCCGGAGAGAAGATAAAGGTATGAGGGTATACGATATGGAGGTATAGAAGTATAAAGATAACGGCGGGTGACATATTTCTTATGCCTTTATACCCTATACCTAAAGTGTCTTACCTAACAGAGTAATGGCTGTAGAATTAGAGCTTTGAGAGCGGAGATTCGCAGCCGGCAAATACTACTGGCAAATACTAATTCCTTTATTTATATTATTACGACAAAAATTTAAGTTTTTGACATTAAAGAAGGAATGGCTCTTTGATTGAATCGAAAGCGTTTTTTCGTGACATCAATAATAGGGATCGGGTTATTGTGCTGCTAATATCTTATTGATAATTGCGCGCATTGCGCCGGAAGAGTCATTCAATTAATTTGCAGTAGTTACAATTTTACTTTTTGTAACGCGAATATTTGAAAGATATTTTATTTTATACAAAATAGAAAAATAGATAACGGAGGTAGTCTTCGACACTGCGAAAAGAGTTAACGGCAAATTAAACGCTAAGGTATTAATTCTGAATCAGAGTTACGAGCCGTTAACAGTTTGCAACATAAAGAAAGCGGTAATTTTAATTTACCTCGGTAAAGCCGAATTAGTATTGAATGATAAGAGGAAGGAAGTCCGGGGAGTAACTACCAGGATTCCATGGCCCAGCATAATAAGGCTTAACCATTTTATTAGTGTACCCTACAAAAAAGTTGTACTAACACGTAAGAATATATTGAGGAGAGACGCGTACAAATGTTCTTACTGCGGCAGAAGCGATTTACCTTTAACAATAGACCATGTAATACCGAAATCAAAGGGTGGAAGCGATTCATGGGAAAATTTGGTTTGTGCCTGCACATTCTGCAATAACAAGAAGGGCGACCGGACACCTGAAGAAGCGAAAATGCAATTGCTCAACCGACCATTTAAACCAAGCCATATAATGTTTATTAAGCATGTAGTTGGTAAACTGGATGACAACTGGAAGCCGTATCTCTACCTTTCGTAGTTTTTTCAATCGTCTTTAAATCTTGCGCAAAATGGGAAGATTCTTACTATATGTAAAAAATAAAGTGCATAAAGTAAGAGACTTATTGCTCTATGTGCTATGCATTATTGAACGTTATTCCAAATCATGACAAATTTCAAACCTTAATTTTTCATTTGAATTACCAAGATAATTTGCGGCATTATTGTTATTTTTCATTTCATTATTTAAAACAATATTTTTCTTTATGCCAAAAAAACGAATACTGAGCGGAATGAGACCTACTGGAAAACTTCATATCGGACATTATGTAGGCGCACTGGAAAACTGGATTAAGCTTCAAGATGAATATGATAGCTATCATTTAATTGCAGATTACCATGTTTTAACAACAAGATTAAAGACTGAAGATATTTATCAAGACTCAATTGATATGCTTATAGATTGGCTGGCATGCGGATTGGATCCGGTTAAAAGTCCGATATTCCGTCAGTCGCAAATTAAAGAACACGCCGAGCTTCATCTGATATTCAGTATGCTGATTACGGTAAATCGTCTTGAAAGAAATCCGACCTTAAAGGATCAAGTGAGAGATCTAAATATTGAGCAGGTAATTTACGGTCATCTCGGCTATCCGGTATTGCAGGCAGCGGATATTCTTCTTTATAAAGGAAACGCCGTACCGGTGGGAGAAGACCAGGTTCCGCATGTTGAAATATCCAGGGAAATAGCTCGTAAATTTAACAACCAGTACGGAAATGTTTTTCCTGAGCCGGAACCATTGCTTACGCAATTTGCAAGATTGCCCGGCTTGGATGGCGGCGCAAAGATGAGTAAATCTTTGAACAACACAATTTTGCTTTCGGATAATCCCGAAACAGTTAAAGCAAAAATGAAGAAAGCAGTTACAGATCCTAACAAGATAAGGAAAGGCGATCCGGGCAATCCGGATATTTGTCTGGTTTTTGCATACCATAAAAAGTTCAATTCGGTTGAGGTGCCGGAGATAGATGCCGGGTGCCGTTCAGGTGCACTTGGATGCGTTGACTGTAAGATGAGGTGTGCAGCAAAAATTTCTACATTCCTTGCCCCGATAATCGAGAAAAGAAATTATTATGAGCAGAGACTTGATGAAGTAGCTGATATTCTGAACGATGGTGAGAGTAGAGCTAAAGCTACAGCAGAGGCAACGATGAGCGAAGTCAGAACTAAAATGAAGATAGGCTAAAATTTATTTCCATTTGTGAAACTTTGTGTAGAACGCAGTGTAACTTTGTGAAATTACCATGTTACTCAAAGCCTCACAAAGGAAACACAAAGTTTCACCAAGTATATAATAACCAGAATTAAAAATTGTACAAGATAAAGTTAGATCAGTTTGAAGGACCGCTGGATCTTCTCCTGTTTTTCATTAAGCGGGATGAATTGAATATCTATGACATCCCGATTTCGAAAATAACAAAAGAGTTTCTGGAATACGTAAACCTGATTAAGCTTCTAGATTTGGAAGTAGCAGGCGATTTTATCTTGATGGCATCAACACTGATGCACATTAAGGCAAGGATGCTTCTGCCGCGCGAAGTTGATGAGAAGGGTGAAGAGATTGATCCGCGTGCAGAACTGATTCAAGCTTTGCTCGAGTATAAAAGATATAAAGAAATGTCTGAAGAGCTTGCTTTCTTTGAATCCGACCAGAGGAAGTTGAATTTTAGAGGAAATTTTTCCAAGGATGAAAAGATAGCTCCGCCGGAATACGAGACGCTGCTGCGGAATGTAACAATATATGATCTTGCAAAGGCATTTAAGAAGGCGGTAGACAATATAAAGCCTGAAGCCTTTCATGAAATCAGAAAGATAAATATTACGATTGACGAGCAGATTACCTATATACTTCAGAAGCTTGAAGAAATGGATGAGGTGCCTTTTATAATTCTGGTAGGAGAAATGAGCGAAAAGATAAGAATTGTAATTACATTTGTAGCCCTGCTTGAGCTTGCAAAGTCGGCAATGATCGGAATAAAAGAATCACCTGATTTTAATGATTTTGTTATTTATAAGTTGAACAATGGATAGCATTTATAATTCGATAATAGAAGCGTTGATATTTTCTTCGGATGAGCCGATATCTTCTTCTGAACTGATAAAGGCTATTAAGGGAATCGACGGCGAAGATATACAGGTATCGGAAGAAGAAATAGAAACTTGTATTGAAAATCTTAATGCTTCTTATGTTGAGAAGGGCATCGCATTCCAAATTGTAAAGATTGCCGGCGGATTTCTCTTTGCAACCAAGCCTGAGTATGCCAAGTACATAGGCTTTCTATCTTCCGAAAAGAGCAGGCGGCGGCTTAGCCAGGCTGCGCTTGAAACACTGGCGATAATTGCCTACAAGCAGCCTATTACAAAGCCGGAGCTTGAATCGATTAGAGGAGTAAATTCCGATTACATTCTTCAAACTCTACTTGAAAAAAATTTAATTGCAATTACCGGCAGAGCTGAAACAATCGGAAGACCGCTTCTTTACGGCACGACGACCGAGTTCTTAAAATATTTCGGTCTGAACCGGATAAATGATTTACCAAAGCCTCGCGAAATCGAAGAGATAATGAAAGATGAGGATTTTATCGAGCAAAAGCAGAAGATCATGATGAATATGATTGAAGAAAGTGTTGAAAAGGAAATAGAAGAAGAATCCAATGGCGATAACGAGACTGAATAAATTTATTTCGGACTGCGGTGTAACTTCAAGAAGAAAAGCCGAAGAATTAATACTCCAGGGAAGAGTTAGTATTAACGATAAAATTGTACTGGAACTTTCTCAAAAGATTGATACTGAAGTGGATATCGTTATGCTTGACGGCGAACGGTTAAGACCGAAGCATCATGTTTATTTTTTATTAAATAAGCCCAAGGGAGTTGTAACTACAACTGACGATGAAAAGAACAGGAAGACGGTAATTGACTTGATAAAGACAAGAGAAAAAATATTCCCTGTCGGTAGGCTTGATTACGATACAACCGGTGCTTTGATATTGACAAATGATGGTGAGTTTTCGAATTTACTTACTCATCCTAAAAATAAAATCCCGAGAGTGTATGAAGTAAAGCTCGACAAGCCGTTAAACGAAGAAGATAAAGAAAAGCTAAGTACAGGTGTCTTCATTAAGGGAAAGAAAGGAAGGTTTATCAAAGCAGCTTTTACGGGTAAAAAGGATAAGAGATTTGTTACGGTTACTGCAGTTGAAGGCAGAAACCATTTTGTTAAAAATATGTTTGGCGCTTTAGGATATAAGGTGCTTGCTCTTAACAGAAATAGTTACGCAGGCATCGTTTGCAACATCCCGGTAGGGATGCACAGAATTTTAACGAGGGAGGAAATTTCCGGAGTAATTGAAAATTATGGCAATTAGATATTCATTTGTTTTTACTTTCATTATTTTACTTTCAACTATAAGCTTACCGCAGGAGATTGTACGGGATACGATCCCGAAATACGCATACTCCACTATACCGGAATTTTGGTCCCAGATGAACGACATCTTCAATGATCCGAATTTCAGCAATGCACAATGGGGAGTTGTCATTCAATCGCTTGAGACAGGTGAATATTTTTACAAGAGGAATGAAGACAAGCTTTTCATGCCGGCATCAAATTTAAAATTATTCACCACAGCCGCAGGCTTGGTTTTGCTCGGCAGCAATTACAGGTTCAAAACGAATGTTTATATGAACGGTACTGTGGACGGTTCCGTATTGAAAGGCGACCTTGTAGTGCAAGGAAGAGGAGACCCAACAATATCAAGCAGATTTTACGACGGTGACATGTTTAAGGTTTTCGAAGACTGGGCGGATTCGCTTTTAAATATGGGAATAGATGAAATAACAGGAAACATAATCGGCGACGACAATGCTTTTGACGGGGTAGGCTTGGGAGCGGGCTGGGCATGGGACTATGAAAGCAACTGGTTTGCTGCCCCTTCAAGCGCAATATGCTTTAATGATAATTGCGTTAACATTACCGTTACCGTAAGCAGGAACACTCATCAGCCTGTAATAACGGTTGAGCCGGATACAAAATACATTATCGTGCTAAATAAAGTTGTAACTGTTCCTAAGGATTCAAGCACGTCGATTGATGCTTACCGTGAACTGGGAACAAATGTTATTACCGTATTCGGTACAATCCGCGATGATTCGGATTCGGTTAAGACTTATGTAACCGTAAATAATCCTACTCAATATGCGATGGTCGTTCTTAAAGATGTATTGAGAAGAAAAGGAATTGTAATAGACGGCTACCAGATAGATATAAATGATATGACAACGACACTTGATTATTCAAAAATGAAATTGTTGTTTACTCAATATTCACCTCCATTGAAAGAAATAGTTAAAGCGATCAACAAGCTTAGTATAAATCTTTATGCCGAGCAGCTTTTAAAAACCATCGGTTTGGAATTAAAAGGCTACGGAACAGCGGCTAACGGGATTGCCGCCGAGTATAAATTATTTAAAGACATGGGTATTAATCCTGAAGCCATGAACATTGTTGACGGCAGCGGCTTGTCCAGGCTTGACTTAGTTACACCAAGACAGATAGTAGCTCTCCTAAGCTATATGTATAAGAGCAAAGAATTTATACCATTTTTCAATTCACTCCCGATTGCCGGCGTAGACGGATCGCTTGGCGACAGGATGCAGAATACAAAGGCGCAGGGTAAAATTCGTGCAAAACCAGGGTTCCTTGAAGGAGTTAGAAGCCTTTCGGGATATGCCTTTACAGGTGATAATGAGCCTGTTGCTTTTTCAATTATAGTTAATAATTTTAATGTGCCAGTAAAGCTGGCAGAGAACATTCAAGATTTAGTATGTTTGCGGCTTGCAAACTTTAAACGTAAATAACCGGAGGATTAGTGGACGAAAATATTCAGCAGGATATAAATGTTCTGATCAAGAGACGCTTTGAAGAATTAAATGAATTAAAGATATTGGGCTTTGAACCGTTTGCCTATTCTTACGACGTTAATTCAAATGCGGAAGATATTAAGAAGAATTTTAATGAAGATGAAAAGCACGTTGTTAAGATTGCCGGAAGAATTATGGCGATTCGCAGAATGGGTAAAGCTTCTTTTGCGCATATTCAAGACCATACCGGGAGGATTCAAATTTATCTTCGCAAGGATGACATCGGTGATTCTTACAATGCATTTAAGCTGCTTGATATCGGCGACATAATCGGAATTGAAGGATTTGTATTTAAAACGAAAACCGGCGAGATTTCCGTTCACACAACTTCAATGACTTTGCTTTCCAAAACATTACGTCCTCTGCCTATTGCAAAAGAAACGGTAGACGAACAAGGCAATAAAGTTATTCACGACCAGTTTGCCGATAAGGAACTTCGTTACAGGCAAAGGTATGTGGACCTTGTAGTTAATTCGGAAATTCAGGAAACATTTTTACAACGCAGCAGGATAATTTCATCGATGAGGAACTTTCTCGATTCAAGCGGTTACATAGAGGTCGAAACTCCTGTACTGCAGCCATTGTATGGCGGTGCTGCGGCAAAGCCATTCACAACTCACCATAACGCTCTGGACACCACTTTGTATTTAAGAATTGCCGATGAGCTTTATCTTAAAAGATTGATTGTCGGCGGATTCAACGGTGTTTATGAAATCTCCAAGGATTTTAGAAATGAGGGAATGGATAGAACTCATAACCCGGAGTTTACGATGATGGAGCTTTACGTTCCCTACAAAGACTATGAGTGGATGATGCAGTATGTTGAAAAGATGATTCATCATATCTGCACAGGAGTTTTCGGAACTCTTGATTTTGAATATGAAGAAAGAAAAATAAACTTTAACTCTCCGTGGCAAAGGGTCTCGATGGTAGATGCGTTAATGGAAAAGACCGGTCTTGATATTTTAACCGCACAAGTTGACGAGCTAAAAGCGATGGCAAATAAATTAGGCGTCGATATAAAAGGTCTTGAAGCAAAGGGGAAACTGATTGACGAAATATTCAGTGCGGTTGTTCAGCCGGAACTTATTCAGCCGACCTTTGTGGTAGACTATCCGCTTGAACTTTCTCCGCTTGCAAAAAAACATCGCTCTAAAGCAGGATTGGTAGAGCGCTTTGAAGGATACGTTGCGGGAAGAGAAATCTGCAATGCATTTTCCGAATTGAATGACCCGGTCGATCAGAGAGAAAGATTTGAAGGACAGGTTAAAGCCCGTGAAGAAGGGGATGAAGAAGCACATCAAATAGATGAAGACTTTATCAGGGCGCTTGAATACGGCATGCCGCCGACTGCAGGATTGGGAATAGGGATTGACAGGCTTGTAATGCTTTTAACAAACCAATCTTCAATCCGTGATGTCATTTTCTTTCCACAGATGAAACCGGAAGTTAAGTGAGGTATAGCGTAATAATTCCAACGCTAAATGAAGAGAAGCTTCTTCCCGGACTTTTGAAATCGTTGGCAGAGAATAATTTCAAAAGCAAATTTGATTTTGAAATTATAGTTTCGGATGGCGGAAGCTGCGACAGCACGGTCAATATTGCATGCAGATATTCCGACAAGATCGCGGTTCACAACAAAAAAACAAAACAAAATATTGCCGGAGGGCGAAACTTAGGCGTTAAGCAAGCCTCCGGGGACGTGTTTATATTTATAAACGGCGACATTAAAATTCCAGACATAGAAAGCTTTTTTGACTTTCTTAATTCAAAATTTATTAAAAGCGAATTCCTTGCGTTGACGTGCAAGGTGAAGGTTTTTCCCGAAGAAGAAATTCTTTCAGATAAGCTTTTTCATGGACTTTACAATATATATTTTAGATTATTAAACAAGCTCGGAATTGGAATGGGAAGAGGCGAATGCCAAGTAATCCGGCGGGAAGTCTTCGAGAAGGCGGGAGGATATAACGAGTCGCTTGCGGCAGGAGAAGACTTTGACTTGTTTAGAAAAATTAGAAAGTTCGGGAAAATTTTGTTTACTGCCGATATTTTTATCTACGAATCACCGAGACGTTTCAGAAAGCTCGGCTATGCGGGTGTTTCTCTTTCCTGGCTTAGGAACGGAATTTCGGTCTTTATAAAAAATAAATCCATTTCGAAAGAATGGGAACAAGTGAGGTAATTTGAAAAAGCTAGCTCTACTTCTTTTTGTTTTCTCCGTTGCGGTATTTGCTCAAGATGATTATGTAAGCGTCGACAACCCGGTTTATAATTTCCTTCAGCGAATGGAAGTGCTTCATTTAATTAAAGGATACAACTCGTTCGAGATTCCAAAGCCCCGTAATGAGGTGGCGGGATTTATTAAACAGGTAATTGCAAATCAAGACAAACTTGATAATATCGACAAAAAGATTCTTAAAGACCTCGAAGTTGAATTTGAATTCAATCTTTACGGCACTCTAAAGCACCAGCAATCATTGATTGGAGGCAAGGGGTACAATTTATTTTCGCAGGAAGGAAAGTATCTTTATTATTACAACCATCCCCACAAGGCAAGCTTCTTTGTAAATCTTTTGGGGCAGGGACAGGTTATTGCTCAAAATGATTTTGAAAATAAAAGTAATCTTTCCACTACTCTTGGAGTCATCGGCGGAGAGATTAGAGGAACATTCCTTGATCATTTCGGCTTTTCAATTAAAGGAACAAATGGTCTGGTAATGGGCAATAAAGAAGTTGCAAGACTGCGCCTGGACGTTCGCGATAATTTTAAATATAATCTTGACACAGCCGCTGCATTCTTTGATGAAACATCCGGATACCTAACTGCCAATTATAAGATGTTCAATCTTAAACTCGGCAGAGATCGGATGCGTATTGGATACGGACCGATGCGTTCTATTATCGATGATAATGCACCGCCTTTTGATTATCTTTCTTTTAATATCCACTACAAGTTTTTCAACTTCTCCTATTTCCATGGAAAGCTGCTCGGCGAAACCACCTTTCAGCCGGACTCGATAAACGGCGGTTTGAATTACGTTCATGAAAAATATATCGGTTACCACAGGATCGGTTTCGATATTTCAAATGCGGTAAATTTCGGAGTCGGTGAAATTATTATATACGGAGACAGGGGATTGGACTTATCGTACTTAAACCCGTTTGCCTTTTATAAATCAATAGAGCATGCCAACCAGGATAGAGACAACTCGCTGCTGTTCTTTGATTTTGCGAACAAGTCAATCGAAGGATTAAAGATTTACAGCACGCTTTTAATAGATGATATGGATTTTTCAAAGCTTGGAACCGGCTGGTATGCAAATGAAACTTTATTCGACTTCGGAATATTCTCATCGAACCTATATAAAATTATTCCCGCAGATCTTAAGCTTGAATTGACAACGATTGATCCTTACGTGCACACGCATAGAACCGGCAATACAAACTTTACAAATTCCGGATACGACTTAGGTTCCGGGCTGCAACCGAACAGTGTGCTGCTGCTTGGAGAAGTAGACTACCGGCTTAATTATAGACTTTCAATCAACGGCAGGTTTCAATATATTATTCACGGTGCAAACCCGGTTTTGCCGGATGGAACTATTGTAAACGTCGGCGGAAACGAAGCGCTCGGTCACCGCTCATTCGATTCAAACTTTGCAAGGTTGCTTGACGGTGATTTGGAATACTCAAGAATTACAAGCTTATTGATAAGTTATGAACCGATAAAACAATATTTTGTAACGTTGAATTTAACTTATTTGAATGAGTCGCTGCAGAATTCGGTAAAGGTGAATCAGCTTCAAAGCTTCTTCACTGTTTCCGTCAAATTCTAATTGCGGGATTGAATATGAAACCCGGTAAACTAAAAATTTCGTTTGTAATTCTCATCCTGGTTCTCGGAATTTTACTGGGAACCCAAATAGAAAAAGTATTCTCGGAAGACAGACTACAGGAAGGCATCCTCAAATTCGGCGATGTTCTATCTTTTACGGAAAAATATTATGTCGATAAAGTAGATACGCAAAAGCTTGTGTCGGCTGCAATCAACGGTATGCTCAATAAATTGGACCCTCACTCTGTTTACATCCCAGCTAAGCAAATTCCAGGCATAGAAGAATCATTTCAAGGCGACTTTGAAGGAATAGGAATCGAGTTCCAAATTATAAATGATACTTTGACCGTTGTTTCTCCGATAGCTGGCGGACCAAGCGAAAAGCTCGGTATTCAGCCGGGAGATAAAATTGTCGCGATAAACGATTCAAGCGCTATCGGTATATCAGACGATCAAGTACGGGCAAAGCTTCGGGGTAAAGCCGGTACTAAAGTTGACGTTGCAATAGTTAGATACGGCGTAAAAGATCCAATCAATTATGAAATTACACGGGCAAAAATTCCGCTTTATTCTGTTGATGCCGCTTTAATGTATAATTCAAATACCGGCTACATTAGCCTGACAAGATTTTCCGAAACTTCTTATGATGAAATGAGCAAGGCTTTAGCTAAGTTAAAAAAGGAAGGGATGCAGCAGCTTATTTTAGATTTAAGAGGTAATCCGGGCGGCTTGTTAGACCAGGCTGTTAAAGTCGCAAATCTTTTTATAGACGGTGGTAAAAAAATTGTTTATACTAAAGGAAGACGTTCGGAGTTTGATGAAGAATATGACGCTACTCAACCTGCTCCTTACAAAGACCTTCCTCTTATAATTCTGGTCAACAAAGGAAGTGCTTCAGCAAGCGAAATTGTTTCAGGCGCTATGCAGGATTGGGATAGAGCATTGATCGTTGGTGAAACAACATTCGGTAAAGGACTTGTGCAAAGGCAATTTACCCTGCCGGATAATTCGGCTCTGCGTTTAACTATTGCAAGATATTATACTCCTTCTGGCAGGCTTATTCAACGAAGCTACAAAGGCTTGAAAAACTGGAGCGAATATTATGCCGACGCCGGGAAGAACAATGAGCCTGCCGGAAATAATCTTGAGCACACTGCGGAGAAGGACACGGCACTTCCGAAATTCAAAACTGCTGATGGCAGAACTGTTTACGGCGGCGGCGGAATTACTCCCGATTATATTATCCCTTCTGCCGAACTGAATGAGTTTACAATAAACCTTCTAAAGAAAAATCTTTTCTATCAATTTATTTTGAATTATCTTGATACGAACAAAAAAAGAATTCAAAATGAATTTGGAAACGATTTAAATAAGTTCGATATGGAGTTTTCATTTAATAAAAATGAGTTGCAGAATTTTATAAACTTTGCCGGTGCAAAGGGAGTTAAGTTTGTTGAAAAGGATTACGCGAAAGATAAGGAATATATTGCAGATAGATTAAAAGCTGAAATTGCCAGGACGTTTTGGAGTAATGTAGGCTGGTACAAGGTTATGCTTAATGATGATAATCAATTCCAAAAAGCTGTTACTTTGTTCGGCGAAGCCAAAGACTTGGCTAAGCTTAAATGACCAAAAGAATTAAAATAATTATTTTCATTTCGATTGCCGCTTTATTAACGCTTTCCTTTGTTAAGCGGCAGGTAAAATCTTATGAAGTAAATATTTCGTCAACCAAGCATTTAGAAGTTGGGGAAGAACTCACTTATGTCGTCAGCTTTTCATTTATAAAATTAGGTGAAATAAAAATCATCGTTCGTAACAAAAGAATCATCAACGGAAAAACTTACTACAATACTATTGCTTACATGGATTCGTATTCAGGAATTCCTTTTGTTAATCTTCACATGATTTACGAATCGACCCTTAACCCGGATTACTATTCAGCCTTCTTCAGAGGAATTGTAAAGAAGGAGGAATATACCACATTTACAGAATACAGATTTGATTACGATAAAAATAATGTCCGGATTAAAAAAGGAAAAGTTCAGCCGTACGAATTGTGGACAGATTCAACCGGCACAATTGACAAGCAATACGAAGACGGGCTTTCAATTTTGTACTTTGCAAGAATGTTCAGCGGAAGTGGAAAATCAATTTCGGTTCCTTGCTTTGTAAATGAAAAAGAATCTTACACAACAATTAACTCGTACACCCGGGTAACCGGAGTTTCAATCGATGCGGTTAAATATGATATTGCCTGCGTGCGCATAGACGGCGAAATGAAATTCATTAGCGTTTTTGGATTGACCGGTTACTTCGAAGGCTGGTTTTCGAACGATGAAGCTGCGGTACCGATTTTGGCTAAGATGAAAGTTATAGTAGGCAACGTTAGGATTGAATTAAAATCATGGAAGCGACCAGGATGGACACCGCCAAGATACAACAAAAGTTGAATGAAGATATTAAGCTATTCCCTTACATGGATACACTTCCAAAGCTGCACCAAAGCATCTCTCTTGCTTCCGGTGTTAAGAGCGGTGATGTTGAAATTGGCGAGCATCCAAATGTTTGATGCAACACAGTAATTCGCCGCGATGTTCACTATATTGAGTAATTAAAAAAAATTAAATCATAAAATGTATTTTAGATTTTGGGGTACAAGAGGTTCAATCCCGGTTCCAGGTAACGCCACAATTAAATATGGTGGTAACACTCCCTGTATTGAATTGAGGACAGACAACAATCGGCTGATTATTCTTGATGCAGGCAGCGGTCTTCGTGAGTTTGGAAAGCATCTCGCAAGCACAGGCAGAGACAAGAAAATTGATATCTTTGTCAGTCACTATCATTGGGATCACATCCAGGGTATTCCCTTTTTTCTACCGCTTTATAGAAAAGGAAATGAAATTACCTTTTACGGCGAGACGAGCGACGGCAAAAGAGTTGAGCAAATACTAAGCGACCAAATGGCGTTCAATTATTTCCCTATCAAGATTGGAGAGATGAGCGCACATACTTCTTTTAAGGAAATCATTCCTGATTGCACTTACAATTTTGATAACTTTAAAGTAGAAACTTTTCGCGCTAATCATTCATCGCCCACAATTTCTTTCAGGATTACCGAGGGGGATAAATGCCTGGTGTATATGACTGATAATGAATTGAAGCTAAAAGATTCAATTCATACCTCAGCTTCGGACATCCTTGAAATGAACAAAGCGATGGTTGAATTTGTCTCCGGCTGCGATTATTTGATCCATGATTCAATGTACGACGAAACTTCCGTAATTGAAAAGAAGGGCTGGGGTCACTCTTGCAATGTTACGCTTGCATACTTCAGCATTCTTGCCAAGGTGAAAAATATTATTTTGTTCCATTACAATCCCGACTTTACTGACTCCAAAATAGACGAGCAGTTAAACGACACTCTCGCAGTCTTCAAAAAGGAAAAATCCAGCATTAATTGCATTGCCTCGCACGAAGGGCTAAGTATTATTTTTTAGTTTGTTAGTTTTCCGTGAATTGATATATTTACGCCGTGGTTAAAAACTTACAAGTAAATTTTGACAAGAGTTTCATTTTCAAAAAGGAGTTAGTCCACAGATTGATTAAGTTTGTGAAGAATGAACTACACTGTGAATTAGCTTCTCTTATAATTAATTTTGTTAATACGGCTTACTTGCTTGAGATTAACAGAAATTATTTAAATCATAATTTTGAGACCGATATAATCACCTTCAATTATTCCGGCGATCATAAGATATTAGACGGGGAAATCTTTATTTCGTATGAAGAAGCCGTTTTAAATGCAAAGAAATTTGGAGTGTCAAAAAGTGATGAATATTTTCGCCTTGTGATTCACGGTATTTTACATCTGTTGAATTACGACGACCAAGGCAAAAAGGAACAAAAAGAGATGAAACGGATGGAAGACAATCTCTTGGAAAAGTATACATCCCAACAACATAGGAATTAGCAGATTTAATGTCATCGGAAATTGTTAAAGTTTTGGAAAATATCGCTATGGCAATAGATAAAGATTATTCGTTTGAAGAGGTTGAAAAGTTTATTAAGAAAGGGAACAAGCTTGGACGCAATACGTTAGCTGCAGCATACAGCTGGATTTATGAAAAGAAATTGCGGGAAATGTACCGCCTAAAAGAGATGAAGCCGGAAACAAGCAAAAGCTTGAGGATCTTCTCGGAGGAAGAGGTATCGGATATTGGATTGAATAATTACAATTATCTTTTACATTTGAAAAATATCGGCTTGATCGACAACGACGAGCTTGAATTAATTATAAGCCAGATAAAGATGTTCCCGGAAGAAGAAAGGACAAAGGAAAGCATAAATATTTTTGTGCTGTCAATTTTCCTTGACCTTGATAGAACGACAACTCCGGGAAGCAGATATTTGTTATATTCGTCCGACACTATAAATTAAGAAAGCAGAAATTCAGGATGAGTAAGAATTTAGTTTTGGTGGAATCACCTGCAAAGGCAAAGACCATAAATAAATATCTCGGTAAAGATTTTATTGTTGAAGCCACAGTTGGTCACGTTAGAAATTTGCCGAAGACAAAGCTTGGTGTTGAGGTAGACAAGAATTTTAAGCCCCAGTTTGTTACAATCCGCGGTAAAGGTGATGTAATTAAAAAGATAAAAGCTTTGGCTTCTAAAAGTAAAAGGATTTTTATAGCAACCGACCCCGACCGCGAAGGCGAAGCAATTGCTCAGGACATCGCAGACCTTTTGAATTCGGATTCCAGTACAAAGATTTCGAGAGTGCTATTCAACGAAATTACTAAAACCGGGATTGAAAGAGCGATGAAAGAGCCGCGCAGCATAGATGAGCATCTTGTAAGCTCTCAAAGAGCTCGCAGAGTAATGGACAGGATTATCGGTTACAAAATCAGTCCTTTCCTCTGGAAGGCGATAATAGAAATGTCGGGCAGCAGCGCATTATCCGCCGGTAGAGTCCAGTCAGTCGCTTTAAAATTAATTTGCGACCGTGAAGCGGAGATTGAAAAATTTATTCCAACAGAGTATTGGTCAATTTGGGCAGAATTTAAGATCGACAATGGAGAAACTTTCAGGGCAAAGCTTTTCAGCTTTAACGGGAAAGATATCAAAATACAGCCGAAGCCGTTAATGACGGAGGAAGACTGGAATGAATTTTTAGAGCAGTTTGTTCCGTTAGCCAACGAGAAGCAAGCAACGAACTTCTTCGAAAGAATTAAGGCAAAAGAACATTTCGTCATTTCAAATATTTCAAAGAGGAACACAAAGCGAAATCCTCCGGCGCCGCTTATTACAAGTGCGCTTCAAGCCGAGGCATCTAAGAGATTAAAGATGCGTCCCAAGCAGACAATGATGATTGCCCAGAAGCTTTATGAAGGAATAGAGCTCGGCAAAGAAGGCTTGGTCGGGTTAATAACCTATATGAGAACCGACTCTACAAGAATAAGCGACGAGATGATTTCTTCAGTTAGAGATTTTATCGGCAGTAAATTCGGAAAGGAATATCTGCCTGATGTGCCGAACAATCATGAAAAGAAAGACAAAACAAACGTCCAAGACGCTCACGAGGCGATTAGACCGACTTCTTTAAAATACTCTCCACAATTTGTTAAGCAATTCCTGGATAGCAGGTCATTCAAGCTATATGAGCTAATCTGGAACAGGTTTGTAGCTTCGCAGATGAAT
>JAJYIL010000487.1 GCA_021790055.1 Bacteroidota bacterium | reverse complement strand
GATTGATGAAATTGGAGACATTGCAGACAAGCACAACCTCTGGCATCATGTAGATGCGGCGTACGGAGGATTCTTTATCTTATGCGAACCCGGTAAGAAAATTTTAAAGGGATTGAATAATTCAGATTCAATCGTAATGGATCCACACAAAGGATTGTTTCTTCCGTATGGCTCCGGCACTGTTCTTATAAAAGATAAAAAGCTTTTGTACAACGCTTTCAGATATCAAGCCGGTTATATGCAGGATGCGCTTGCACAGAATGAAGAGCTGTCTCCTGCGGATTTGTCACCCGAGCTTTCAAAGCATTTCAGGGGGCTTCGTCTCTGGCTTCCTTTAATGCTCCTTGGAACGCAGCCCTTTGCGGCGGCGCTGGAAGAAAAGATTTTGCTTGCGCGTTATGCTTATTCGAAATTGAGCGAGCTTGAAAATGTTGAGCTTGGTCCTCAGCCGCAGTTATCGGTTGTAACATTCCGGTTTGTTCCGACGGACGGAGATGCGAATATTTTTAATAAAAAACTTTTAGAACAAATTCACAAAGACGGAAGAGTCTTTCTTTCTTCAACGGTTCTTAAAGGCAAGTTTACACTTAGGATGGCAATTTTATCTTTCAGAACTCATATCGAAGAAATTGATTTAGCTCTTGAGATATTAAAAGAGAAAATCAAACTCTTATCCAGGTGAGCTGCTTATTCAACAATGAAATCAGGAAGATCAATGGATTGGATTATTTTATTTATTGCGGGTTTGTTCGAGACAGCGTGGGCTATCGGCATGAAGTACTCGAACGGATTTACTAAACCGTATCCAAGCCTCTTTACGGCAATAACGATGGCAATCAGCGTTTACCTGCTTTCTGTTTCGATAAAGACATTGCCTGTTGGAACTGCCTATGCCGTTTGGACCGGCATTGGTGCAGTCGGTACTGCTGTTCTTGGAATTATTTTGTTCGGCGAATCTAAGGAGTTGGTTAGGATAGGGTTTATCTTTTTGATTGTTGTAGGTATAGTCGGCTTACGAATATTCTCCGCCAAGTAATCAGCATGCTCTTACATGAGGCTCTCATTCGCCGGTACAGCGCCGTTATTAAATGAGCATTGAATATTGAATATTTATAAATGCTCAATGTTCAACGCTCAATTTTCAATGTACAATTTTTTAAGAAGTTATAGTACAAATACAGAATTTACGTATGACGGAAGCAATCGCAAGTTATAATTAATTATTTTATAATTCATCCTTGGATATGAAAGGAATCAAGAAAATGGCTGAAACAAGCGCCGGGCTGTTGATGTACGCTTTCGGCGGGGACGAGCTTAAGGTATTTCTTGTTCATCCCGGAGGACCTTTTTTCGTTAACAAGGATGACGGTTACTGGGGAATCCCGAAAGGTCTTGTCGATAAGGATGAAGATCTTCTGAATGCGGCAATAAGAGAGTTTAATGAAGAAACCGGGATTATACCCAACGGTGTTTATACACCGCTCGGTACAATTGAACAAAGGAACGGGAAGATAGTTCACGCATGGGCGTTCAAGGCAAAGAATGACAGCAAGATAGAAACGAACAGTAACACATTCGAAATGGAATGGCCTCCTCATTCCGGTAAGAGGCAGAAGTTTCCTGAAATAGATAAAGGAGAATTCTTTACGGTTGAAGAAGCCAAGAAGAAAATGATCGGTGCTCAATTTGAATTTGTTGCCCTGCTTTTAGATTATTTAAAAACTAAGTAAAAATTTTTTATCTTAGATTATAATCAAATTCTTATGGAGAGAAGAAATGAAAAATTTTACAATTGCAATCCTCTTAACGGCTGCTTACCTGTTCTTTAGTATGGAAGTAAATGCGCAAGAGAAAAATCCGGTGGTCAGATCAAATAAATATACCATTGTTATTCACGGCGGCGCCGGTACTATAAGCAGGGAGCTACCCGATTCCATTAAGCAGGCATATCTTAGCTCATTAAAAAAAGCGCTGCAAATAGGGAAGGATATTCTTGCCAAAGGCGGAACAAGTCTGGATGCTGTTGAAAAGGTAATAAATTATTTTGAGAACGATCCGAAGTTTAATGCGGGTAAAGGCGCAGTCTACACTTCTGCCGGCACTCATGAAATGGATGCCGCTATTATGGACGGGCGCGATCTTTCATGCGGCGCAGTTGCAGGAGTAGAGCATATCGCTCATCCGATTTCTCTCGCAAGATTGGTAATGGAGAAAACTCCTCACGTTCTGCTCGCATATCAGGGCGCTGAAAAGTTTGCAAAGTCGGTGGGCATTAAGCTTGAACCTCAAAGTTATTTCGATACTCCGGAGAGATTGAAACAGTTAAAAGAATATCAGAAGAAACTAAAGGAAGGAAAGCACGGAACAGTGGGCTGTGTTTGTCTTGATGAATACGGCAACCTTGCTGCGGGAACATCTACCGGCGGAATGACGAACAAACTGCCCGGCAGAATCGGAGACTCGCCTTTAATCGGCGACGGCACTTATGCAAACAATAAAACCTGTGCAATTTCATGTACCGGCTGGGGGGAAAAGTTTATTAAGCATACTGTTGCGTTCAATGTTTCGGCTTTAATGGAATATAAAGGATTGACACTGAAGCAGGCTGCAGATGAAATGATTTATAAACAGCTTCAGCCGGGCGACGGCGGCTTAATTGCCGTTGACAGAAAAGGAAATTATGCAACGCCATTCAGTACTTCGGGAATGTTTAGGGGTGTTGCTACCTCTTCCGGTACATTTAAAGTTGCTATATGGAAATGAGATTTGGGAAAAACAGTTATGTCTTTTTATTTGTGAAGTTCATTTTGCTAAGAGCAAAGCCCATGGGCAAAGTGCCGCTATGCCCTTTGCTTCTTGCCCTATGCCAGTCGTATATTATATGATTCCGGTTGGTCCGGCTTATAATTAAGAGAATATTTCAAGAAAGAAAATTTAAATAAATATAAGGAGTCAATTATGCAGCGACCAAAAGAAGGTGATTATGCGCCTTACCAGATTAGTTACATCAGCCTTATAGAAGGGAACAATCCTATTGAGGCGATGCAGAAGCAATTAAACGAAACAACAAAGCTCTTTAGCTCTTTACCGGAGAGCACAGGTGATTATTCTTATGCGGCAGATAAATGGACGATTAAAGAAATACTCGGACACATAATAGATACCGAAAGGATAATGGCTTACCGCGCCTTGTGTATTGCCCGCGGAGAGAAACAAGCCCTGCCAGGTTTTGAGCAGGATGATTACGCTAAA
>JAJYIL010000486.1 GCA_021790055.1 Bacteroidota bacterium | reverse complement strand
CAAAGAAATAAATATTTAAAATGAAAAAGTTTTTGAGATGTATTTACGAATGGTTGAAAAATCTTTGCTTAACTAATCTATTAACCAAAAAACTATATGACAATCTAGTGGTGAAAAAATGAAATGCTCTGTCTGCGGATTTAGCAATGATGATGATAATAAGTTCTGTAGCAACTGCGGAAGTGAACTGCATTCTTTTAAAGTTAAGAAAGCAAAGGCAAAGCCAAAGTTTTATTCCGGCAAGAAAAAAAATATGAGAAATATACACAGCTTAAAAAAAAGCAATATCCCTAATCTTAAACCTTTATGGATAACCGTTGGAGTTGTAATTGTATCAATTTTTATTGCTATTTCATTTGACCTTGTGTTTCATAAATACCCTAACGGTCAAAGGTCGACGATCGAGATAAAAAGTTCAAACCCTGCCGTTGAAGCTCAAGTTACTGCAATTGCTTCCAAGTTTGTTTGTTCATGTGGAACTACCGAATGCAATTTTACATCGTTGGAATCTTGCACTTGCAGCACCGCTGCCGAAGAAAGACAGCTAATCAGATCTAAGCTCGAAAAAAATGAAAAGTCCGATGTTATTGTTGTTGACCTCGCAAATAAATATGGATTTCTTAAATCTGAGTTTGCCTCTATGTATAAAGTAGACCCCAAAAAGGTCTGGCATCAATTATAAAGAAAGGAAGCTTATTAAATGGTAAAAGATCCAGTTTGCGGAATGACGATAAGAGAACAAGAAGCCGCAGGAAGCATCACTTATAAAGGAATAAAATATTACTTCTGCGCCCCGGTTTGCAAAGCAACCTTTTTGCATGAACCTAAGAAATATGCTTTGCTAAATATTCCCGGTACTAGCAATAAAAAACATAAAGACGATCCCACTCAAGAAGGAAAGGATAAACAAAATGAAAACAATTAAAGCTGGCGTAAATACTACCCGGGTTCATTGGCTTGTTGAAGAATTACAAGCGCTGGGTATTCAAGATATAAGTGTGACTGAACATTTTAAACCTTTAGCACAAATTTCCGAAATGACATTTGTATGCGATGATTATATAGTTAGCCACATAAAAAATGTAATTCATAAATTCGGTACATGTGGTAACGCAGTGGATCATTACGTGTTCGTTGAAGATTTTGAAGATCATTCTAATTTCCAGGCAAATCACCAAAACGATAAAATTTTATTTTATCCAAATAGTAAAAGTTGAAAAGTGAAGCTCCTGCTAAAGATATTTTTAATTAGACAACGGTTCTTGCTGACTGCAATTTTGATTTTTAGTTTTGCAATAATAGCTGCCGGTTCAACTGGTTTTGCCCAAAGCAGTAAAGAGACTTCATCTGCGACAATTGAAAAACTTCCAGTGGTTGGAAGTGATGTGCCAAACGTAGAACAACGTTATTTAAATATCCTCAAAAATAATCCTGATGATTCGGTTGCATTAAATAATCTGGGTATGTTGTATCTTCAGGCTGGAAAAACAAAAGAGGCAAAAAAATATTTATTGAAAGCCGTAAACCTTTATCCGTGTGATTATCTTACTCATTATAATCTTGGTACTTTCTACGGCTACCTTGATGATATGCATGAAGCTGTCACTCATTTGATTGAGTCGGCTGAATTAAATCCCAAAAGCGATGAAACGTTTTCAGCTTTGGGCGCTTTTTATTTCCGACAAAATAAATTAAGCTATGCTGAAAAATCATTTTCGAAAGCGCTTAAAATTAATCCGGAAAATGAAAATGCACTTTTCGGAATGATGGGCGTTTATCAAGCCAAAAATCAAATCGATTCAGCTCTGAAAATAGGCAAAAAACTACAAAGGATTAATAATGGTTATCAGCAGCTTCATCTAGTTTTGGCAAACTTGTACCTGCTAAAAAATAATTTGCCTGAAGCACTTGCAAATGCAAATGAAGAACAATCGCTGTACCCTGATGAGCCTGAAAGCTATTACATGCTTGCGGTAATTTATGATAAAACCGGCAGCGAGGAAAATTACCGTGCAATGATTAAGAAGTTGAGAGAATTAATTAAAACAAAAGATTCTGCTCAGCCGTTATTAGATAGTTTATTAAGAAAAAAATAATGTATTTGGAATATTAAAATGTTTGGAAATGTATTTATAATTTTAGCTCTTATTGCCGCGATATATAGCGTCGTAATGTATTATCAAGCTTCTAACGGAATTGAAAGAGCGCTCGTCTTTGCGAGATACGGCTTTCATTTTATGTCTGCTCTTGTAATCAGTGCAAGCTTGTTTTTTCTTTATATAATTGTAACTCATCAGTACCAGTACAAGTACGTTTTCGATTATAGTAATGCAGATCTTACAACCGGACCTCTGCTGTCTACTTCTTACGCCGGGCAGGAAGGCAGCTTCCTTTTATGGCTGTTTTTAGCTGTTATAACCGGCATTGTCTTACAGAATTACACATCAAAAAAGCAAGGTTTGGAACCGGCTTTTATGATGATATATTCTCTCGTGCTCGTCTTCTTAATTGCGATGGTTACGCCGTTCTTTAAAAGCCCGTTCAATTTTATTTGGTCTCAAGCTAATTACATCGACGTAAAATATATAAATCAATCGCTGCTTAATTTGCCTTTCTTACAGAATTTTATTTTTACGGATTCCAAATCAAATCAAACTTTTATCCAAATGAGCCGGGATTTAGCCGCATCGCTTAAAGCTAATGGTATATCTATATCGGATTTTTTAGTTAAAGGCAAAGGACTTAATCCGCTCTTACAAAACTTCTGGATGGAAGTTCATCCTCCTATTTTGTTCCTTGGTTTTGCGCTTTCCATTGTGCCTTTTACATTTGCCGTTTCCGCTTTAATTAAAAACAAGTACGACCAATGGATAAAATTAGCCTTGCCCTGGACAGTTGCCGCATCCGTAGTATTAGGGCTCGGCTTGATGATCGGCGGATACTGGGCTTACGGCGTTCTCGGTTGGGGCGGCTTCTGGGGCTGGGACCCGGTTGAAAACGCAAGTCTTATTCCCTGGCTTATCAGCGTTGCTCTTATCCATACTATGCTTATTCAAAAGCAAACTCAGATATCAAGTAAGGATAGACTTGGTCGTTATGCCAAAACAAATATCGTTCTTGCAGTGTTAATGTTTCTACTGGTTTTATACAGCACCTTTTTAACGCGAAGTGGAATTCTATCTAAAGCTTCTGTTCATTCGTTTGAAGACCCCGGCGCAGCGGTTTATATTTTTCTAATTCTTTTTATTCTTACT
>JAJYIL010000485.1 GCA_021790055.1 Bacteroidota bacterium | reverse complement strand
TTCATAATAAAAATATTTTTTAACCTAATTTTTTAAAAATTATGCCAGCGGTAACATACGAAGAAAAGAATATGACAGTTAACCTGAAAGCCAGGTACGAATATTCGATTATTCAGACTTACGAAGCCGGCATTGTTCTTCATGGAACTGAAGTAAAATCGCTTAGGCAGGGTAAAGTAAACCTTGTGGACAGCTACGCCACACTAAAGAACGGCGAAGTGTGGCTGGTAGGCGCAAACATTAGCGTCTACGAGCAAGGAAACATAAACAACCACGAGCCTGCACGTACCCGGAAGCTTCTTCTTAATAAAAGTGAAATAAGAAAGCTAATTGGCAAGGTTAAAGAAAAAGGACTAACGCTTATTCCGCTTAGGCTTTATTTTAAGAATGGAAAGGTTAAGGCTGAAATTGCCCTGGCGAAAGGTAAGAAAGCTTACGATAAGCGCGAATCCATTGCTCGAAAAGATTTCCAGCGCGAACAGGAAAGAAGAATAAAATATTAGCTTTTTATGAACGAGAATAGAAAAATATTGTTTGAATTTTTGAGTTACTTTTCGTTTAATTACATATAAATCTTTAAGAAATTTGACAACAAATTGGATAGAATGAATAAAACCCTATTTCCCCCTGTTAATGTACAGATGGACCTTATTAAACGAGGAACCTTTGAAATCATACCGGAAGAAGATTTAGTACATAAACTTGAAAACTCTCTAAAAGAAAATAAGCCCCTAAACATAAAACTCGGCTGCGACCCTAGCCGACCTGATTTGCATATCGGACACTCGGTCGTTTTAAGAAAGCTCGCACAATTCCAATCGCTTGGTCATCAGGCAATTTTAATCATCGGAGATTTTACCGGCATGATTGGCGACCCCTCCGGCAGGAATGTTACCCGCCCTGCTCTTTCACTTGAAGAGACAAGGATAAACGGGCAGTCCTATCTTGAGCAGGCTTCCAAGATATTAAACAGAGAAAAGACAAAGATTGTCTATAATTCCGAATGGCTTGGTAAGATGTCCTTCGAAGATGTTATAAAGCTTTCTTCAAAATATACTGTTGCAAGAATGATTGAGCGCGATGATTTTACAAAGCGCTTCAAAGCCGGCGAACCGATAAGCATTCACGAATTCCTCTATCCTCTCGCACAGGCGATGGATTCGGTCGCAATTAAAAGCGATGTTGAGCTTGGCGGGACTGACCAGAAATTTAATCTTCTGGTAGGAAGAGATATTCAACGCGAGTTCGGGATAGAGCCGCAGGTAATTTTAACCATGCCGTTAATCGTTGGTACAGACGGTGTGGAGAAGATGAGTAAGTCTTACAACAACTATATCGGCATTTCCGAACCGGCAAAGGAAATTTACGGAAAGACACTTTCCATTCCCGATTCTTTAATTTATAATTACTATGAGCTTGCAACAGACATTTCAAACGAAGAGTTAAAAAATATCCGCAAACAATTAAATGATGAAAAGGTAAATCCAAGAGATTTGAAACGCCGTCTTGCGCGAACGCTGGTTGAAATGTATCAAAGCGAACAGGCTGCTAAAGAAGCTGAGGAAGAGTTCGACAGGATATTCATTAAGAAAGAAGTCCCGGATGAAATACCGGAATTCAAGATTAATAAATCAATAAATGAAATAAATATTCTTGATTTAATTATGGAAGTGAATTTTGCACCGTCAAAAGGTGAGGCGCGCAGGCTTGTAACTCAAGGCGGCGTAACCTTGGACGGAGAGAAAATTGAAGATATTAATAGGCTTGTTAAAATCAATCAAGAATCTATATTGAAAGTTGGTAAGAGAAAGTTTGTAAAACTAGTAAGATAGTGCAGCTATAATATTAATCTGACTGATAAGCGAGGAAGATTATGAGCGAGAAAATTAATTAACGAAAATCAAAATAAATAAGTAAATAAAAAACGGAGATGATAATTTGTATGTTCCATCAAAAATATTTTTTACTAAAGGGGTAGGCAGGCATAAGGAATACTTAACTTCATTTGAGCTTGCTTTGAGAAATGCAGGAATAGAAATCTGCAACCTTGTTTCAGTCAGCAGCATCTTTCCTGTTAATTGCAGGAGAATCAGCAAGGAAGACGGGGTGAAAGAGTTGACACCGGGTCAGATAACTTTTTGCGTTATGGCTCGAAATTCAACTAACGAACCGAATAGGTTAATTGCATCTTCCATCGGAGTTGCAATTCCCGGAGACAATAACCAGTACGGCTACCTGTCCGAGCATCATCCATTCGGACAAACGGAAAAAGTTGCCGGCGATTATGCCGAAGACTTAGCCGCTACAATGCTTGCAACAACACTCGGCATAGAATTCAATCCCGACACTGATTGGAACGAACGAGAAAATATTTATAAAATGTCCGGCAAGATTGTCCGCTCTTTTAACATTACCCAATCAGCCGAAGGCGATAAAAATGGATTGTGGACAACAGTTATTGCGGTAGGAGTTTTACTTCCATAAACGGAAAAAATTTTGTTAAATGAATTAACGTTCTGGATAATTTTTATCATTATAGTTGCATCAATAATCTTTATTGATTTGTACGTAACTGACCATAGAAGAGGGGAAATAACACTTAAATCAAGCTTGATGTGGAGCGGTATTTGGATAATGACCGCTCTTTTTTTTGATGCCTTTATTTATTTTTATTTAGTAAACGGACATGCAAAGGCGTTGGAGTTCCTTACCGGTTATCTTGTTGAAAAGTCTCTGTCTGTCGATAACCTGTTTGTCTTTCTGATGGTTTTCAGCGTAATGGAAGTACCTCATCGAAGTCAGCCGCATGTACTAAAATGGGGAATATTAAGTGCTGTTGTTTTTAGAATAATTTTTATTCTTGCGGGCGTGGGGCTCATAAATATGTTTCACCCTATAATTTATTTGTTTGCCTTAATTCTTCTTTTTGCTTCATATAAAATGGCATTTGGTGGAGAGCAGAAAATCGATTATGAAAAGAATCCGATAATAAGATTTATTACGCGGTATTTTAATATTATTCCCGACTTTGAAGGCAATAAATTTTTTGCAAGAAGGAGTAAAAAAACTTTTCTTACTTCCCTTTTCCTTACCCTGGTTCTAATCGAATCCTTTGACATCTTATTTGCGGTCGATTCAATACCTGCAGTGCTCGCTATTACTCGTGATCCTTTTATCGTTATAACTTCAAACATATTTGCGATACTTGGCTTAAGGGCATTATATTTTTCTTTAGCCGGAGTTGTCAATATGTTCCAGTACCTTA
>JAJYIL010000484.1 GCA_021790055.1 Bacteroidota bacterium | reverse complement strand
CCAGATGCGCAGATCATTATATCGCAACTTTCAAGTTCACACCGGAACAGCTTAGTCAAAAATAATCAATGCACATTCTTATTATAACCCCGGGCTTTCCTAAAGATGAAAAAGATACAAGCTGTATTCCGCCGATGCAGGAATTTCTAAAAGAGCTTAGGATAAGCCATCCTGAGTTTATCATTTCCGTCGTCGCACTCCATTATCCTTACAAAAGATTATCATTTAAATGGAATGGAATTTCTGTTTACTCATGCGGCGGTAAAGGGAGAAAGATTCCGTTAAAGATTTTTATTTGGATTCTTTCAATTCTCGTTTCACTAAAAATTAATAGGAAACTTAGGATCGATATAATTCACAGCTTTTGGTTAACCGATACAGCATTGATTGGAAGCATCTTAAGCAAGTTACTGAAGGTCAAACATATTTCCACAATGATGGGACAGGATGCAAAAGAATCAAATAAATATCTTCGCCGCCTGAATTTAAAAAATACAATCAAGGTTGCTGTATCGGATTTTCAAGCCGGAATCTTCAAACAATCTTGTAAAATGGAAGCCGACAAAATTATTCTATGGGGAATTAAACCATTCTCTTTTGGAAATATCCCAAGACAGATAGACATTCTCGGCGCTGGTTCTTTAATCCCCGTAAAAAACTTTAGGTTGTTTATTAAAATCATAAACGTATTGAAGAAGCAATTCCCGGACATAAATTCGATCTTAATCGGAGATGGTGAGCAGATTAATGAGCATAAAGAATTAGTTCATAATAATAACCTGGAAAGCAATATAAAGTTTGCAGGGTTTCAAAGCCGTGAGAATGTTTTATCCTTCATGAATAAAAGTAAAATCCTTCTTCATACTTCAAGCTATGAATCCTTCGGGTACGTGATTGCCGAAGCCCTGGCATCGGGCTGTTATGTTGTGTGCAAGCCGGTCGGCTGTGCGAAAAAGAATGAACGGCTTTTTACTGCACAAGATGAGGATGAGTTTATAAATATCATCCGCAGAATCTTATTATACGGAAAGGAATTCATTCCGTGTAATCTATTTCCCGTTGAGCAGACAGCAAAATCTTACGCAGAACTTTATTTAAGCATCTCGAAAGGAAATTGAACTTGGAAAGAATGAGGTTTTATCCTCTCACTTAATTCATCAAGCCTTCCCTTTACAAATTTAATCCTTCCGTTGATTTTAATTTTCGTAAAGCCGTGTAATTCGGCTTCCAACTTATTTAATTGATTTGATAGCCTGGAATCAAATAAGATAATTTTTCCCCCTTTAATTAATATTAGAATATCAGCAGGCTCCAAAGCATAAAAGGAGTTTATAAAATTTCCGGATTTCTTTTCCGCAACTACTAAGTCGGCTACCGAACCTGGTAAAATAGTTCCGGTATTATTTAGCTTCCAAACTTTTGCCGCATTTACCGTAACAGCATTAAAAAGTTCTTTATCACTCAATAGCCCGGTATCCCTTGCGCAGCGGAGTTGGTTCCATAGATTCCAATCTGCACTGACATTTGAATCTGTTCCGAAAAGAATAGTTGTAATTTCTTTTAGCTCATCAATCCCGGCGGAAGCTCCGTACAAAAAGTCATTTGAATCCGGACACCACACAAGCGCCTTAAAATGCTTTGCCTGACCAGGATCCATTGATATTCCGTGGACTCCGATTATTTCTCTATCGAAAATATTCCAGCGAATTAACTTATCGATTTCGGAATATGACTTGCTGTTTGTCCCTTCCCCGATATGAATTACGAACGGCAATTGATTTTTCTTCAGATTTAATTTTGCACGCCAGTGCTTTTCAAGTCTAACTGAATGCAGGTAATTGTACCCCGAAAAAACATCTATCAGATAATCATTCTTCAAAATATTTTTTCCGTGATGCACAACTGTGGTAACTCCGTTAAGCAGGTTCTTATAAACTCCGTACTCTATTCTAAGAGAAATCGGAATTTTTATGATTTCATCAATTGTATTTTTATTTTTTGTATGAATGTCTTCCCCCCACTTAACATAATCGGAATACTTTTTATTGCCGAGCTTCGGGAAAAGATTAAATTCAAGATGGTCGTGTGAATTTATAAGTCCCGGGAAAGCAATTGCATTTTCAAACTCAATCGTCGGCGCTGCAGCATTACTCTGCGAGGTTGTTATATCACTAATGCGTCCTTCGGAAGAAATAAACTTTTCTTCAATGCAAATCCATCTTTTTCCTTCCGCTTCAGGAATTTCAATATTTATTAGTTTCATCCTTTTTCTCAATTAACATTCCGTAAACCAGCGGCATCCCAGAGAATCTTTTATAGATATGGAGTGCATTCTTCCTTTTATAAAAGTCTATCGATGTCTCCGAAATCAATCTCTCTTCAAGACCGGTAACTTCAATATTAAGATTCCCGCAAATTTTTTTTATCTCTTCAATTGGATGAATATAATTTTTGACTTCATAAGTTCTGTCGTCTTTTTCAAATGTTCTTTTTCCTCCTGCGGATAAAACCGTCGGATGCAAATCTGTTATTAGTATTTTACCGCCTGGCTTTAATAACCTGTTCCACTCGCAGAACACTTCTTTTAAGTTATTTATCTGGGCAACGACAAGAGTAGAAAGTATAAAATCAAAGCTATTCGGCTTTAACGGCAGTGAAGAATTCTTTTTAATTACGTAAATATCAATCGCAGGATACTTAACTTTAAGCCGCCCCAGCATCTTCGGAGAAATATCGCAGCCGGTTATTTTTTCAGGATGAAAAGATAAAAGCCTTTCCCAATTTCTTCCCGTACCGCAACCATAATCAAGTACTAGCTTTCTTGATAAATCAGCCTTCTTAAACAACGAATCGAGAATTTCTTCCTCCAGTTTAAAAACAAGATTATCGTTCTCGGTATCGTAAGTTTCAGACCAAATATCATAAGCTTTACGGGGCTCTAAAGGCTTGCGGTTAATCTTATCAATTACGTTCTTTATGTTTTTCAACAACTTTTTTAAATGTCTCTTTTATTAAATTATTCCTTATGAATAGCCACGACCTTCAGGAATCTGATAAAATTTAATTACGATGAATAAGATAATTCTATTTAATCCCCGAAGCGGTATCTACAATCATAGAATTCCAAATTCTATTTTACAAGTAGCCTCATCAATCCACGGCAAATATGATTATGTGTTTGTCGACGGCAACATGGAAGCCGATGCCTGGGAAAGAATAAAAAGCTACCTGGATACCGGAGAATATAAATATTTCGGATGCACCGT
>JAJYIL010000483.1 GCA_021790055.1 Bacteroidota bacterium | reverse complement strand
GATCTACCGGGATTAACGGAATATACTGGCTTATGCTATGCCTTACTCCTATACCGAAATAATTAACACTGTTGTTTTTGATGTTGATAGAAGGAAGGAATCTAATCAAAACTTCTGTTCCCATAAAGCTACCGGTAATCTGCGGCATTGCAAACGGAATACTCGTCTGGTTTAACCCCGTTGGATAAGGTATGTACCCGTTTGGTCCGGTATAAACTGTCCCCTGATCGCCCCAAATAGTTGCGGTAGATTTATCTGCTGTGTAACCGCTCGGCAATGTAGGTGTAAAAGTCAACTGGTCGTTTGGAACAAACATTATCATGCCTCTGAAGCTTATGGAAAAGCTCGGAAAGCTTGAAATAGATGCCGTATAAAAACTACCTGAATTAAGTCCCTCACTTAAACTGGTCGTAAAAGGCTGCATAAAATTGCCCACCTCCGTCTCATTTAAAGAGCTCAACTGATCTTGCTGTGAAAACAGCGGAGAAATAAAAAGCAAGATTAGACTGAAGACTAATATCACTTTCTTCATGGAATTCCTTTCTTTGTTTAAGCAAATAGAAAACTACATACCTAATCTCATAATTCCTTGGATGGAAGTCAAGACTCGAAATGAATTTTTTTGTGGCAAAATGCTTTGGAGAAGCCCTTTAATCAATAAAAGGTTTGTGTAAGCCCATCAATTCTCTTGCGCCTGTTAAGTTTGCTTCCGTTATCTTTTCACCGCTTAACAGCTTTGCAACTTCCTGTATTCGTTCGTTGTCTTTCAATTTTCTAATTGAGCTTACAGCACGCTCTTCATTTAATTTTTTCTCTACTGCAAAATGATGATCAGCCAAGCCGGCAATTTGAGGAAGATGAGTTATGGATATAATTTGATGAAAAGCTGCCAAAGATTTTAATGATTGCCCAACTTTCTGGGCAATACGCCCGCTTACTCCGGTATCAATCTCGTCGAAGATAAGAAGAGGCAGTTTATCGTTCTTTGCAAGTATAGTTTTAAGCGCAAGCATTATTCTTGATACTTCGCCGCCTGAGGCTACTTTAGCAAGCGGCTTCGGATCTTCCCCGGGATTTGTTGAAATAAAAAATTCAACTTCATCATAGCCATTACTAAAATATTTAAATTTCTTTCCGTTAATTGAAATAAAATTTTCCGCAGAGCCTTCAACGGCAATCTGATTTATTTTAACAAGAAAGGTGGAATCGGGAATGCCAAGATAATCAAGTGCTTCCTTTACATCCTTTTGAATTTTTTTAGCTGAGTCTTTTCTTCTTTTAGATATAGCTTCAGCCGCAACCCCGCATTTGTTCCGTAATTCATTAATTTGATTTTCGATTGAATGAATATTATCGGCAAAATTTGCTGCAAGATTAAACTCGCTGCCGATTTTTATCCGGTGCTCTAATATTGATTTAATTGAGCCGCCGTACTTTTTCTTCAGCATAGTTAAAGCTCCGAGCCTCTCTCTAATCTGTTCAAGATTCTGAGAATCAAGGTCTATCTTAGAACGATAATCTCTGACAAACTTTGAAATATCATTTACGAGTGTAATGGCAGATTCAACTTCACCCATTACTTCAAGAAAAGATTTATCTATTTTACTCAGCTCTGTCAGATCGTTCTGAATTTTTCCAAGATAATCATTTACCGAACTTTCCGATTCATAAAGAGCTTCGTAAGCTGATGTAGTAAGCTCCATAAGCCTTTCGGAGTTTTCAAGTA
Organism: Bacteroidota bacterium; assembly: GCA_021790055.1. GTDB lineage: Bacteria > Bacteroidota > Ignavibacteria > Ignavibacteriales > Ignavibacteriaceae > FEN-1297. The sequence continues at coordinate 1,540 of JAJYIL010000483.1, read as the reverse complement.
TGTTCAGTTCTTCATTCAGCTTTTCTTCTTGGTCTTCAACAGGTGAGATGCTGTCTATTTCATTAATCTGGAAAGAATATAGATCTTTCTTCTCTCTTAAAACACTTTCTTTCTCTTTTAGCGAACTTAATTCCCTGGTGAGTGAAGATAATTGTTGATAATTGCTTTCATAATTTTTAAGGAGCTCTTCAGGAGTTCCGAATTCATCCAGAAAATCAATATGAGTATCTGTTCTTAACAGCGATTGATGTTCATGCTGACCGTGGAGATCGACTAAAAGATTCCCAATTTCTTTTACAAGAGCAAGCGGAACAGGTGTGTCGTTAATAAAGCACCTGTTTGAGCCTTTAACCGATACTTCCCTCCGCATGATAAGCTCAGGGAAAAAATCGATTTCATTTCCATCCAAAATTCTTTTAACTTTTTTATTAGTTTCAACGTTGAAGATACCTTCTATAATAGATTTGAAAGCTCCCTTGCGGACTACCTCGCTTGAAGCTCTTTCCCCAAGAAGCAGGCTCATCGCATCGATAAGAATGGATTTGCCGGCTCCTGTCTCGCCGGTAATAATATTAAGTCCGCTGCCGAACTCGACATTTACTTGTTCGATGAGTGCGTAATCTTTTACATGTAATGATTTCAGCATACATTGAATGAAATTTGATGCGGCTAATTTAGCTTATTTGAAATGGAAATTCAAAGCGGAGAAACATTCAGATTAATTTCAATTGAGATGCGTAATGAATCCCGCAGATTGTCTTAGCATCAAAAATTTCACCGCTGCGAATTTTCTCTTCTGCTTCGTTAAGTGTAAGCTCAAGAATTTCCATCCCGAACTCTCCTTCTTCACGGTTATGATTACCCGGAATTAAATCTTTCATCAGAAAAATGTGTAAAATTTCAGTACAGAATCCGGGTGTTGTGCATATCGCTCCAAGCTTTTCAACTTTACTGGCTTTATAACCGGTTTCTTCCTCAAGCTCACGAACGGCACATACTAACGGGTCTTCCCCTTTATTCAGCTTTCCTGCCGGAAGTTCGATAAGATTCTTCTGCAGCGGGTACCTGAATTGTTTAACAAAAATTATCTTGCCGTTATCCTTAACCGCTACTGCAACAGCACCACCGGGATGAACAGCAGTTTCTCGTACACCTTTGTTTCCGCTGTCGTATTCTATTTGATCTACTTGAAGATCAAATACTTTCCCCCTGAAGATAGTTTTACTTTCTAAAATTTTAAAATTCATATTTGATAAAATAATTTATTTAGGAAGGACTGAAACGGGAATTATAACTTTCCTCTTTTGTGGATCACTCCTTGAATCTTTGAACCGGAATCTGCATCAATTGAGACAGAATCATTATTCCATATAACTCTATCGGCTAAAAACTTCTTTATCTCAATTAATTCAAAACGCATATCTGAAAATCCTTGCTGCAATACAACCATAGAAGCAGTAAGTCCATCCAATCGTCTATTTGTTTGGCTCAAATCTGAGCGGAAACCTTTCATTTCCTGAAGTATTTCCCGGAGGATATC
>JAJYIL010000482.1 GCA_021790055.1 Bacteroidota bacterium | reverse complement strand
TTTTCTTCCGGCTTTACGGGATATGAGAAGCTGGTTAACGATTTTAAACGAAGAGGGATTTTGTAGGTTTGTAATATAAAGGTATAGAGTATATGGGTATATGGAATTAGCCGCGTTTGCTAACCTTATAAATCTGTACTTTTATACCATATATCTTGTTACTACTAGTAAAATTTTTCTTAAAACAATATTTTTGAAGTATGATAGAAAAAGACAACTTTATTTACCAATCCGAGAAGTTTGCCGACATAGAAATTCTTCGTTACAGGGTTCCCGGATTTGAAGAATTATCTTTGAAGCAGAAAGAGCTTGCTTATTACCTTTATGAAGCTGCATTGTCGGGAAGGAATATTCTTTACGACCAGCATTACAAGGAAAATTTGACGATTAAGAACTTCATTGAGATAATTGTTAAATATTATACCGGGAACAGAGAAACTGATGAATTTAAAAAATTTATGACTTATGCAAAGCGTGTCTGGTTTTCCAATGGGATTCATCATCATTACTCGATGAAGAAAATTCTGCCGGACTTTTCAGTTGAAAATATGATAGAATTTGTAGAACATACTTCCCAACCGTCTATCAAAATAGCTGATATCCGTATAGTTGAGCAGTATATTGAAATGTTAGTGCCGCTTATATTTAATTCCGACGTTGCTGCAAGGCGCGTAAACCTTGACGCTAATTCGGACGTGATTTTAACTTCGGCTAACAATTTTTATGAAGGCTTAACCCAAAAGGAAGTGGAAGAATATTATATGAGAATAATTGATAAGAATGATAAGACTCCAATTTCTTATGGACTTAATTCAAAGCTTGTCAAAGAAAACGGGAAGATAAAAGAGAAAGTCTGGAAAGCCGGAGGAATGTATTCTCGGGCAATTGAAAAAATAATTTTTTGGCTTGAGGAGGCAGCCGGTGTTGCGGAAAATGAAATTCAGAAATTGACACTGGAAAAGCTAATAGAGTATTATAAAACAGGTAACCTAAAGCTTTTCGATGAATATAATATTTTATGGCTACAGGATACCGAATCCAGAGTAGATACGGTAAACGGCTTTATCGAAGTGTACGGTGACCCACTCGGTTACCGCGGCTCCTTTGAAGCGATAGTATCCATAAAAGATCTTGAGGCGACAAAAAGAATCAAAGCCATTAGTGATCAGGCTCAGTGGTTTGAAGATAATTCTCCAATTGATTCCAGATTCAAAAAGAAAAATGTAACCGGTATTACTGCTAAGGCAATAACCGTGGTAGTTGAATCAGGTGATTCTTCGCCTTCAACTCCAATCGGAATAAACTTACCAAATTCAACTTGGATAAGAGAAAAGTACGGCTCTAAGTCGGTGAATCTTGAGAACATAGTTTATGCTTACATGATGGCGGAGTCAGAAGAGCTGCTACGGGAGTTTTCTTTTAGTGAAGATGAGGTTGAATCGGCAAAAAAATATTCTGCAATCGCAGATGTGCTTCACACTGATTTGCATGAAGTAATCGGGCATGGCTCCGGACAGATTATGCCGGGCGTTGCAGCGCCAAAGCAAGCATTAAAAAACTATGCATCAACAATTGAGGAAACTCGTGCAGACCTGGTGGCGCTTTATTATTTGCCCGATGAAAAATTAGTTGAGATAGGCGTTCTACCAAATCTTGAAGCTTCAAAAGCAGGTTATGATAAGTACATTAGGAACGGAATGCTTGTGCAGCTTGCGCGGATTGAGATCGGCGATAACCTGGAAGAGTCGCACATGCGCAATCGCCAATTAATCTCGAAGTGGGTGTATGAGCATGGAAAAGATAAAAATGTAATCGAAAGAAAAATTAAAAACGGGAAAACTTACTTCGTTATTAATGATCACCTGAAACTAAGAGATTTATTCGGCAGGTTGTTGAAAGAAGTTCAGCGAATTACTTCCACCGGAGATTTTGAATCGGCAAGAAATCTTGTCGAAACTTACGGCGTAAAAATAGAGGCGAAGCTTCACAAAGAAGTTAAAGAACGATATGATAAGTTAGGCATTCCACCATATAAAGGTTTTATCAATCCTGTTCTCCACCCGGTTTTCCAAGATGATAAAATCATAGACATAAAAGTAGAATACCCGGAAGATTTTACGAGGCAAATGTTATTCTATGCCGAAAAATATTCTTACTTATAGAATTAAAATTAGGATTATTTTCCAAATCTGATTTTAGCCTTTTATTTCAGAATCCTATCCTATCAAATTAAATTGTATTTATTTTACTGCGGATATGCTACCGGCTGGCATATTGCAGGAATCGTTACCCTAAAAATCTATAAAAGTCAGCCAAAGTCCTTATATTTGCGGCTGCTTTTAAAATTAATAGAAATGGAATAATTAAAAAATGCTCAGCACAAGTAATGTAAGTTTAAGATACGGTAAACGCGTACTTTTTGAAGAAGTGAATATAAAGTTTATTCCAGGCAATTGTTATGGAATAATTGGCGCTAATGGTGCGGGTAAATCAACCTTCCTTAAAATATTATCTGGCGAAATTGATCCGGCTTCCGGCGAGATAATAGTAACGCCCGGACAGAGGCTGGCTGTATTAAAACAAAATCAATTTGAGTTTGATCAATTTGAAGTTTTAAAAACCGTAATTGCAGGTCACAAGAAACTTTTTAAAATCATTGAAGAGAAAGACGCTTTGTATTCGAAGGCGGATTTTAATGAGGAAGATGGAATTCAAGCGGCTGTGCTTGAAGGTGAATTTGCCGAATTAAACGGCTGGGAAGCAGAATCTGAGGCTGCATCTTTGCTGGTCGGATTGGGAATTAAGGATGAGCTTCATAATAAAAAAATGTCGGAACTCTTGGGTAACGAAAAAGTAAAAGTATTACTTGCGCAGGCGCTGTTTGGTAATCCGGATATCCTTTTGCTGGATGAGCCGACAAACCATCTTGATATACAGTCAATCAATTGGCTTGAAGAATTCTTAATCAACTTTAAGAACACGGTTATTGTTGTCTCGCATGACAGACATTTTCTTAACAATGTCTGTACACACATTGCTGATATTGATTATGGAAAAATTTCTATCTACACCGGTAATTATGATTTCTGGCTTGAATCAAGTCAGCTTGCATTGCAGCAGGCAAAGGATTCAAACAAGAAGACTGAGGCAAAAATAAAAGAGCTTCAGGAATTTAGTTCGCGTTTCAGCGCAAATGCTTCCAAGTCAAAGCAAGCTACATCAAGAAAGAAGCTTCTTGAAAAATTAACGATTGAAGAAATCAAGCCTTCA
>JAJYIL010000012.1 GCA_021790055.1 Bacteroidota bacterium | reverse complement strand
ACCGGATGAATGCATTTTTACATGCCTTACTATGTTTTCTTTATGCAAACATGCAGTTATGCGCGTATCCGCAATAATAATTGAGTAGTTTTTTTTAAGCCGGCTTGTATCGCCGGCTTTTTCTTTGTTTAATCATCTGCTTATCTTTGAATATCTACATAATTAAAATTTGCGGAGAATTATATGAATTCTATTGAACAATTCCTAAGCAGACATTCTCAAAAGGTTTTTTCCATCATCAGGCTTGCATTCGGATTTTTATTCTTCAGTCATGGTGCGCAAAAGTTATTTGGCGCTTTCGGCGGGCATGGTACTATGGGAAGCAGCGAAATGCTGTTAGCCGGTATTATTGAGGTCTCTTGCGGGATAGCAATTGCAATTGGATTTCGTGCAAGGTATGCTGCGATAATAACTGCGTGCGAAATGTTATTTGCATATTTGACGGTTCACTTTCCACGCGGCGCCTGGCCTATTGAAAACGGCGGTGAGCTTGCAGTTCTATACTTTTTATTCTTTTTATTTACGATTGCAAATGGTTCAGGCTCCTGGAGTGTGGATGAATTGATTCTTAAGAAGAAATGAATCAAACCGGTTGCTCATGTGTAAGGCAATGAAGCGTTCCCAAACCCCAGACAAGATCAACTGCATGGATACCGACAACCGGTCGATCTGTTATAAGTTCTGAAAGGATGCCGAGAGCGATCCTATCATTTGCGTCGTTGAACGTGGGAACTAAAACGGCTGCGTTGGAAATATAAAAGTTTGCGTAGCTTGCAGGTAGTCTTTGTCTTTTAAATATTACCGGCTCCGGCATTGGGAAATCGACTACTTCGATGGAAGAGCCGTCTTCCAGCTTAAAATCTTTAAGGCGTTCTTTATTTTCCTTCAATGGTATATAATTTTCATCGGTTTGATTTTTTTCCTGTACAAGCACAACCGTATTTTTGTTTACAAACCTGCAAAGGTCATCAACATGACCATGAGTATCATCTCCTGCAATCCCCTTTCCAAGCCAGAAGGTATTTGATATGCCCAGGTACTTTCCGAAAACATCTTCATAATCTTTTTTCGTAAACCCGGGATTTCTTGCTTGAGTCTTTTCATCAAGAAGACATTCCTCCGTCGTAATTAAAGTTCCCCTGCCGTTGCAGTCAATCGAGCCGCCTTCAAGAACGACCTGCCTTCCATTATGCTCGGCAATAGTTCTGCTCAATCCGAGCTTTCTTGAAACAAACGCCGGGAACTTTTCATCCTTTTTATAATTTGAATATTTAGCCCATCCGTTGAATTTAAAATTTATTAGAATAGTCTCCTCATTATTCTTAACGAAAGCGGGACCGGAGTCGCGCATCCACCCGCGGTCAGTCTTTAGAATAAAGAATTCTACATCAGCCATATCTATATTGGCTGAAGATAAAACTCTTCTTGCCTTTTTTTCATGCTCTTTAGATTCAACAATAATTCTAACTTTTTCACCGCAAGAAATGTGCTTGACAATTTCAGAATAAACCCAGGGGATCGGCGCATACTTCCCGGGCCAGTCTTCTTTATTATGACACCAGCCAAGCCATGTAGTTTTATGCTTTTCCCATTCTGCAGGTAATCGGTAATTTTTATTTGTTGAACTATTAGATGCGGTAGATTCTTTTACCATCTATTTCCCGTCTAAAAATCTTTCTTCAATGCCTCTGTATGCGTCAACGCGTCTGTCGCGAAGGAACGGCCAGTTCTGACGAATATATTCAATGCGCTTAGTATTAATTTCTGCAAGAAGAATTTCCTCCTTATCAACCGAAGCTTGCGCTAATACTATACCTTGCGGATCAGCAATAAATGAAGAGCCCCAGAATTGAATACCTGCGGAATCCTTAGTTTGCCTTTCAATTCCAACACGGTTTACAGCAGCTACATATACGCCGTTGGCAATTGCATGCCCTCGTTGCACAGTCATCCACGATTCTAATTGTGCCTTGCCGTGTTCTTTATTTTCGTAAAGATGCCAGCCGATTGCGGTTGGATAAAATAAAACTTCGGCTCCCTGCAATGCCGTCAATCTTGCGCCTTCCGGATACCATTGATCCCAGCAAATTAGAGTTCCAATATTTCCGAATTTTGTTTTAAATGATTTGAAGCCAAAATCGCCGGGAGTAAAATAATACTTCTCATAATATGCGGGGTCATCCGGAATGTGCATCTTGCGGTAATGCCCCGCAATTTTCCCCTTCTCATCAATTATAATAGAGCTGTTGTGATAAACGCCTGCAGTACGCTTTTCAAACAAGGGAACAATTACCACTACTCTATTTTTCTTTGCAGCCTTACCAATTACCTCAGTCGATTCACCCGGTATTGTTTCCGCAAGGTCGAAATTCTTTATGTCTTCAACCTGGCAGAAATACTGCGAGCGGAAAAGCTCCGGCAGACAAATAACATTAGCTCCTTTTCTTGCAGCTTTGTCTATCAACGATATCGCTTTCTTCAAATTATCGCCTGGATTTTTATCCATAGACATCTGGATTAAGCCGACAACAAAGTTTTTTCCCTTCATCATTCTTGCTTTTATTTTTAAAAATTCTTAATTATCATTTTAACCTAGCCGACATCAGTAGCCCACCGTTGAAATTATATTTCCTTCTGCGTTGTATTCCTTACTTGTAAACATTTTGCCGGCAACAAAATATTCTTCCTTCTTCAACTTACCGTTTTCAAAATAGGTCCTTACATAACCGTCAACTTTACCATCCCAGTAGGGCTCTGTTTTTTCAAGCTGCCCGTACTTGTAGAAATATTTTTTTGTACCGGTAATTCTGCCGTAATCGTATTTCGCTTCAGATTCGAGCAGACCGTCGTTATAGAAGGTTTTGTAGTCGCCATCCGGGAGATTATTTTTATTATAGAAATAATCTTTCATGTTATGATTCTTATAATAAATTATTTCAATCCCGTATTTCTTGTCGTTCTCGTAATTAGCTTCCGATTCCAACGTACCGTCAGGATAGTAGGTTCGCGTTATTCCTTGCTGTACGCCGTTAATATAATCTATAGAAGATTTAATTATTCCGCCTTGATAGAAGGTATAAGCTCTTCCTTCTAAAGCATCATTTTTATATTTCCATTCGTCTTTCAGAAATCCGTCCTCATAATAATCTTTAGCCAGCCCGTTCTTCTTGTCATCCTTGTATGGGATTTCTTCCTTCAAAGAGCCGTTGGCATAATACATCCTATCGGTTCTCTCTACTGATTCCAGCTTGCCGAGGAGAGAATACTTAATCCTGTTTTTCAATTCGCCGTTAACATAAAAATCCTTTACGCGCAAGTCCCCGGCTAAGTCGTAAATCTTTACTTCACCGTCCAGTCGATCATGCTTAAAATTTGCCTGCAAGGCTATGGTGTTGTTGTCGTTATAAACTATTGTTGGACCTTCCCTCAAGCCGTTCAGATAAGTCTTTGAGACTTCAACCTTTCCATTCTTAAAATATATTTTGGAAACTCCGTTCAGCTTTCCGTCAACGTAATTCCAATCTCCTTCCAGCTCACCGGTTTTATAATATGTGTGTGTTATTCCTTCGAGCTTACCATCAACATAATTTTGAACCGCCCAAAGCTCGCCGGTTTCATAGTACCATTTGGAAATTCCTTGTTTCAATCCATCGTGGTAATTCCACTCGGTACTTAGCAGACCGTTTTCAAAGTACCAATTCTGCTTACCTTCTTCTTTACCATTTGAAAAATTCCATACTTTCCATAGATGACCATCCGGATAATATTCAACGTACTCGCCGTTAAGCTTACCGTTAACATAATTGCCCAGTGTCTTCAACTCACCATTAGGGTAGTATGTTTTTTTAACTTGAACACTTGAACTGCTTTGCGCCTTGACGGTATTGAAAATCATTATTACAATTAGAATCGGTAACAATCCCGGATAGACGGACTTGGACATATTTTTTCTATAAAATAAGTTTAAATTTGTTCCTAAGATAAAACAAAATCATAATTCGAGTTTCAAAATTATAATTATTTCAGCAGAAGAAAAATTGAAAAGCGAAACGGAAAAAATTTGTTATGGTTCATCATCATAGAAACACAACTCAACGGAACTTAATAGTATCCATAATCTTAAACTCGCTGATAGTTGCCGGTGAGCTTACAGCAGGCATTATCAGCAATAGCCTCGCATTGATTTCCGATGCACTTCATAACTTCGGTGATTTGCTTTCTTTGATATTAAGCTTTGCGGCTGTCAGAATGTCCAGGTGGAAAGCAACACCGGATAAATCTTACGGGTATATAAGAGCAGAGATTATAGCTGCATTTATAAATTCATCAGCGCTTGTCATAATCGGCGTTTATATAATTTACGAAGCGGCTCAGAGGCTGATGTCTCCCGAACAAGTAAAAGCCACATGGGTAATTATAGTGGCGGCACTCGGCTTTGCGGCAAATGCCTTGTCTTCTTACCTGCTTTATAAAGGCTCACATGAAGATCTGAACATGAAATCGGCATACCTTCACATGTTTTATGATGCGCTTAATTCCTTCTTTGTTATTATCGCAGGTATTTTAATTTATTTTTTCAACTGGGTAATTCTTGATCCGGTATTTTCAATTATAATAGGGTTGTTTATTATTAAAAGCGGCTGGGATGTAGCCCTGGAAACGGTGAACATTTTAAGCGAGGGTACACCGAAGGAAATTGATATGAACGAGGTTTCAGCTTTTATATCAGATTTCCCTGAAGTAAAAGAAATCCACCATCTTCACATCTGGTCTTTATCATCAAAAATGTATGCCTTATCCATTCACGTTGTAATTGAAGACCAGCTCTTAAGCAAAGGTTACCTTATTATCGCTAAGCTCGAAAAAGAGCTAAAGAGCAAGTTCAATATAGATCATCCGACAATCCAGCTTGAAGCCGACTTAAGCAAAGAGCAAAACGGACTTGTCAGCATTAAGCACGATATTAACGAATAACTAAATCTCTCCTAAAGATTTTCTTGCTGTTGCAGCTATCTTGGTTCCAGGATGCTCTCTAACTAATTTATTCCAGATCTCCTTCGCCTTTGCTTTATTACCTTCGCTTGCTGCGAGGGCACCTAAGTTATAGTACGCCTGTAAATTATTTTTATCGAAAGAGATTACTCTTTTAAGAATTTTCTCTGCCGCTGAAAATTTTCTCTCAGTATAATTTATATAAGCGACCGAAAACAAAACATCAATGCGCCCTGGATACAAGCTTAATATCTTGTTGTAATAAACCAGCGCTTTATCAGGCTGGTGAGCCTCGGAAAGAAAGTCGGCATAAGCTTTTTGCTTTGCAGTATCACGGGGATTGTCATCTGCCGCTTGTTTTAGCATTTCCATACGCTTCATTATTTCAGCCGACACATTGTACTGGTTAGGAAGCTGTGCCGGGTTGTTAAGCCCTTTATGAATGTTGTCGTTTGGCATCTGTCTATTTGTAATACCGCCGGCATTTTTAGGAAAGCCGGTCTCGTCTTTCTGCGAAAGGAAAATAAAAACAAGTGCGCTAAGAATAACACCGATTCCGTAAATATAAATTGGTTTAATATTTTTCATCGTCAAATCCCAAAAATTCAATCACTGTAATCGGCAGTTTTTGTACCAATTACACCGGCATTCGACAATGATGAAAAACTTGCTTTTTTTGTTAAAATAAAAGTGAAGAAAAAAACTCTTCTTTCTTTATTGAAAAATAGAAATTAATTTTTCTCATGAATAGGAAAGAAAAGTATTGTTTATTTAAAGTTGCGCGAGCGATGCTTTTGCTTTTTGGGCAAGTGGTGAATTCGGGAAGTCTCTTATAATTCTCATCCACAACTTTCTTGCTTCTTCCCTTTTCCCTTCGGTTGCCGATACTGCACCGAGGTTATACAAGGCGTTAACATTGTTCCGGTCAACCGAGAGAATTTTATTCAAGTATCTATCCGCTTCACTAAGGTTGTGTTCGGTATAAAAAATGTAAACAAGCGAAGACATAACATCAACTCTTCTTGGATTTATCTTTAGTATCTTTTGATAATACTCAATCGCTTTGTCGTTCATTTGAGCCTCGGCAAGAAAGTCGGCATATTCTCTCAACTTCAAAGTATCTCCGGGATTATTGATTACAGCAGTCCTCAACTCATTCATGTGCTGCATAATGCTCGGCATAACGTTGCTTTTGTTGGGCTTTTGTGCAACAGGATTTTCCAGCCCTCTATGGATTGGATCATTAGGTAGAGTCTGACCGTTAACAATAGGCGGCGCCTTAATAATTTTAGATTTGTTGTCGCGGATATTCGCAAAGATAAAAAGCACTATTATTCCTAGGATTATTCCTGTAAGATAAATATACAAAGGCTTGACTTTTTTTAGTCCCTCAATGTTTACTTTCATTTATTTACTCAAACTTTTCTGTATTAGTTATTATTGTTATCAGGCACTTAATCTTTCTCCTAATCTTTCAGCCATAGGCTGGTCCGCCTCAGATGGAGATCTGATTTTGTTCAGGTAAGATTAAGAGCAAAATTTTTTTAAAGCAAGAATCAATTTTTGATATTAAAGTTAACTTATCAGCAAGAAAGAATCGAGTCATCTAAATCTATAGTTGAAGCCCGTCATAAACCGGTTGTAAGTAGCAACACCGTCGAAATCTCCTTCATAATAAAAATTGAAGAATAACGGGCCGAAGATTTTTGTATCGATCTGCGCTGTTACAGACTTCTGATTGAAATTAGTCAATGCGTTTCCAAAGCTGTACTGAATTTGAGAAAATCCGGCTGTAAGAGTAGTAACATTAAACGGAAAAAATTTTGTAAGGGAAATCCCATACATTGTTCCGTTCTGGTAGCTTCCGAAAATTTTATTATAATTAACCGTTGCCGATACATCGATTACAGGAAGCTCTGCCTCGGTAACAGCAAAGTTCAGGTTGCGTGCAGGCTTTACGTCGCCTTTTTGATAGCTGTATCCGGCAGATAAGTTAAAGAATAATCCGCCGCCGGGTCTAATAAAGAACCCACCTTGCACGCCTTGTCTCATTTCATTTGTAAAAAGACTATCCAGGAAGCTTTTGAACGTTTGGTAATAAACTACATTCTTGCGGGCATCATATGAAAGATTGATTGATAAAAAGCTCACCGGTGAATATTGAGTATTGACGAATATGCTTGTTAAAGAAAAATCGTTTATCGGAACATTGTTTTGTTCCTTATATAAATCCACTTCAGTAGATGCAAAAAGATAAAGATCCGGTATTATAGTGTTAGTATGCTGAAAGTATAAATACCTTCTATCGGTTTTACCGCCATAAGTTTGCTGGAAAAGAGCAAGTGTATTTTGCATAACTCCGTTGTTAGCGGAATCGGTTCTGGTTAAATAACCGCCGTACTCGAACAGCTTGCCGTTAATTCCCATAGTATAAAAATCAGGTCTGGAACCGACTATTCCTCCTATTGCGAAATTGCCAAGGAAAGATTTTTCCAATTCAACTCCGTCAACCGGGCCGAGGCTTGATATATTATAGTTTGTATGTCTTCCAATCCATGCGCTAAATCCATTAACTTTGTAACCAAGAGAGAAATCGTATACTCTAAGGTTGTTAAATACATTTGCTTTCACATCACTCCATTCAGAGCTCATGTAGTTCAAGTTCATGTAGTTTGTAAAATAGAACGGGCTTCCGCCAATATTTTCGGCATTCAGGTTAACAGTATAATTCCAACGCTGTATACCAACGCTATTAATATAATTTGCATAGTTTGAAAAGGAGTTCGCACTAATGCTTCCGAAAAAGGTGGACCTGTTTTTCGGAATATTGAACTTGTCTGCTTTAACTATCTTGCTATTATCATTAACAAGATTTGTGTCCCTTTCATTACCAGCTACAGGGAATTGCATAGCTTTGGTTCCGCTGCTTTTTACTAATGCGAAGAGAGGATCTCCAACTTTAATATTTATATTTGATATCTTCTGTCCTTCTGCTGAAATTGATGATATAAATCTCACAATCATTACAGGCAGCGCATTGTCCCTGCTGTTATAATAAAGAGTATCGCCGGCTAAAATTCCAGAAGTATTTTCGAACTTAACATAGATGTTTTGAGACGTAATGAACGAAACGGTTCCGTTTTTTCTAACCAACTTTGATTCTTGCCCGAAGGCGGCGCAAAATAAGAATATCGTCACCAAAAATATTTTAAACAACTTTTTCCATAGCTTGTCTATCATTTTCCGATAAACTTTCATCTCATTCCTATCATTATTCATAAAAGCTAATCTCCCCGCCCTGTCGGATGACATCCGTAGCATGATGTCGGACTGTAAACATATCCATTTACTCCGCGATGATGCGGATCCGTGCTTGCCTGGCTGTGACATGCATTCGTACAGGAAAATACCGTAAAGTTTGCAGCGTATATATGGCAAGTGTTGCACGTAGAAATATTATGGTCTCCCGTAAGAGGGAAATACGTTGTATGATTAAAAGTCGAAGGTGTCCAGCCCGACGTAGTATGGCATGGCGTACAATCAGTTGGGAATCCGGCTGTCTGGTGAGCAGGATTTGTTGTACCATTATAATCTGCTTGATGACATGCATAACATGCAATAGGCGTACTGGTATAATTGCCGTTATGGCATGACTGGCATGAAACAGTTGTATGAGCGCCGGTCAATGGAAAGCCCGTATTGTTATGATTAAAACTTGCATCGCCGAAGCCGGTTGTACTATGGCATTGAGAGCAGTCATGAGGAAATCCCTGCTGTGCATGATTAGGATCTGTAGTGTTGTTATAATCAGTTGCGTGGCAGCTATAGCAATCCGTAGGCGTACTGGCAACATTTCCGGTATGGCAGGATTGACAGGCAACTGTTGTATGTGCACCTGTTAGCACAAATGAAGTTGTCGAATGATTAAATGTCGATGTAGTAAAGTCTGTCGTCGTATGGCAATCCTGGCGGGTAGTCGGCAAGCCGAGAGTAGTATGGCTCGGGTTCGTGGTAGCCATATAATCTTTATTATGGCAAGAGTTACAATCCGAAGGTGTATTTGTATAATTTCCATTATGGCAAGACTGGCATGATACTGTTATATGGGCGCCAGTTAATGGGAAGCCTATTGTATTATGATTAAATGATCCGTCGCCAAAGCTTGTCGTTGAATGACATTGCGAGCAGTCGTGAGAGAATCCTTGCTGCGCATGATTTGGATCTGTTGTATTGGCATAATCCGTCGCATGGCAGCTATAGCAATCAGTAGGCGTTCCTACTACAGTTCCTTTATGGCATGACTGACAAGAGACAGTTGTATGGGCGCCGGTTAATGCAAATCCTGTTGACGAATGATTAAACGTTGATGTTGTAAAGTTTGCCGTATTATGGCAATCCTGGCAAGTTGTCGATAGACCAATCGCAGCATGGCTCGGATTTGTGGTAGCTGCATAATCTTTACTATGACAAGAGTTGCAATCAGACGGCGTACTTGTGTAATTTCCATTATGGCAAGACTGGCAGGACACTGTTGTATGAGCGCCTGTCAGAGGGAAGCTCGTAGTATTGTGGTCAAACGTGCCATTACCGAAACTTGAAGTTGAATGGCACAGAGCGCAGTTGTGCGAAAAATTCTGCTGAGCATGACTAGGATTGGTTGTACCAGCAAAATCCTTACTATGGCAGGAATAACAATCAGTCGGCGTGCTTGTATAATTTCCATTATGGCAAGACTGACATGAAACATTCACATGGGCACCGGTTAACGGAAAGCCCGTTGAATTATGGCTAAAGAACGCTTGCGTAAAACCTGTTACGGTAGTAGTATGGCAGTCCTGGCATGTAGTGGGAAACTTAGCGGCAACATGATCCGGATTTTTAGCATTCACATAGTCCTGTTTATGGCATGGATAACATGCAGTAGTTAGCCCCTGGAAATTGCTACCCGGCGAATGGCATGAAAAGCAGTTCTGGATATTATGTGCACCGACCAAGGGGAAAAAGTTATGGTTAAAACTGGTTGTCCCCCAAGAAAAATCCGTTACACTATGACATTCGCGGCAGTTGGTTGAAAAACTCGACTGGATATGATTTGGAGATGTTGCCGCAGCAAATTGCGCTTTATGGCAGCTATAGCAAGATGTACTTTGCGTCGGGAAATATAAATCAGCATAACCGGAATGGCAGCTCTGGCAGTCTACATTTTGATGAACTCCAATAAGCGAAAATCTTCTTTCCTGGTGAAGCTTGATAATGTTGACTGCAATCCATGATTGAGTGCTATGGCACTCTACGCAGTTTGGTCCCAATGAATTTCTATGAACGTCTTTGTGGCAAGATATACAATTAGATTTTACCTCCGAAAAAATTAAACTTTTATGACAAGACTGGCAGCTTACGGTCGCATGCTGCCCTGTCAATTTAAATGAAGTCATAGTATTATGATTAAATTTTATTTTAGCCGGAATAATATTCCAGTTGGTAGACATATGACAATCCGAACAATCCAGCTTCAAATCTTTTCCATGTGGTGATTGAGGAAAAACGGTCACCACCCCAAGTAAAAACACAACTAAGCATGACACGAGGCGCATTTGAAATCTCTCAGTTTATATTGTATAAATTCATTTCCATCTACATCTACCTTCTTATGACAAGCCGAACATTTCACCTTTTCATGAGCGCCCTTTAACGGGAATGCTGTCCTTTCATGATCAAACTTTATCGGCTTCCAGTTATTAAAGCCGTGGCAATTTTCACAGACCGGAGTATTGCCTATCTTTTCGGAATTGAATTGTCCGAAGTGAACGTCATGATGGCAAGTTATGCAATCAGAGTTCGTCGATTTAAATTTGAACGTTACTTTTCCGTTACTGCTCTTTTCTTCATGGCAATCGGCGCAAGAAACCGATGCATGCTTCCCTTCCAATTTGAAGCCCGTGAGATTATGGTTGAAATTAACTATGTTCCAATCATCTGTTACATGACAAGCCTGGCATTTATTGTCATGTAAAAACTTTGCCGTCAATTCATCGCCGTGAACGTTAGCATGACAGTCAATGCAACTTGTTCCGATATTTTTGAAGTGCCATTGATTTTTACTCAACTTAAAATGACATGATTGACATGATACTGCTAAATGAGCGCCGGTCAATTTGAATTTGCCTTTGTTGTGTTCATTAATTGTAAATATTGTTGATTTGAAGCTTTCGACAGCATGACAGTCCTTGCAGTCTTCAATAAAATTATTCACCGTGAATTCACCGAAATGCTCGTCCTTGTGGCAATCGGTGCATTTAGCAAACTTTGGTTTGGAAAGCGGATTGCTGCCATGACAGGCTTTGCACGAAACACTTACGTGTGCGCCTCTGAGCGGGTATCTTGTCTTATCGTGATTAAAAGTATTTCTATTTACCACTAAGAAAGACTTTTCATTATGACATCTGATGCAGTTGCTGCCGAACTGCCCGTGATGAACATCTGCATGACAAGGAGAACAATTCTTAAAATCCAGACCGGTGAATTTCTGAAACGGCTTTCCATTTAAAGTCGTCTTTTCATGACACTTGATGCATGCGACTTTTACATGAGCACCTATAAGCCTAAACTTTGCATTATCATGATTAAACTTAACTGTAGGATTAAACTTTATTGTATTATGACAAGATGAACAATCGGTTCCCAAAGTATTTTGATGAACATCTTCATGGCATGAAACACATTTTGTACTTAAGCCAAGGTAAGTTCCATTTCTCTTATCGAACAATTTGGGATTCTGAATGAATTTTACCTGATGGCATTCTTCGCATTTTAATTGTGCATGCTTCCCTTCAAGGTTAAAGCCTGTAAGATCGTGGTTAAAAGTCTTCGGAACAAAATTTATTATCCTGAAACTTCTTCCATGATGTTCACTATGGCATTTAAAGCATTTTTGATTTTTCACTTCGCTACTTGCGTGATATCCCTTCCCCTCATCCATAAGCTGCTTTATCTCGGTATGGCAGGCTAAGCACTTATAATTTTCTACCTGCTTTCCAAGCACATGACACTTAGTGCAGTTGCTCAAGCCTTCAAGATTGGCATGTGCAACAGTTAAATTTCCGGGTGATATTTGAGCATTTGCCTTCATCGATACAATAAATGTTATAGCAGTAGAAATAAAAGCCAGTTCTATCGTCTTCATTAAATAAGAAATAGTAAAAGCATAACCATGGTCTTTAACAAGCTCGCTATGGTATACCACCTTATCTGTTATTCTCTCTTTCAAGCGCTTTAATATTTAATTAAAAATCAATTTTCGGGCTTCATTATTGCTTCGCCGTGTTTCTTCGTAACCTGTATACCAATCTTTTGAAGAAAATCTGTTGGCAATAAACCTCCTGCAAAAATGTATACTAAATCGTTCTTTATAGTTACATTGTTTTCAACACCAGAGACGATAAGAACAACTTTGTCGTCCAAAATTTCTTTTACATTGGAGTTAAAAAGAATCTTTACCTTTCTGTCTTTCTCAGCTTGCTGAATCAATTCAAGATTCTTTGGCTTCAAGCGCGAAAAGCCTTCACTACGGTAGGAAATTGTAATTGAATTATCCTTCATCAATAGTAGAGCAGATTCAATAGCCGAATCTCCTCCGCCAACAATTAGTATGGACTGATTCGAAATTAGTTCCGGCTCGATTAGTCTGTATGATACTTTTTCTTTTTGCTCTCCAGGTATATTAAGCTTGCGCGGTGTCCCTCTTCTTCCGATTGCAAGTATAATGCCTTTGGAAGTATAAATACCTTTATTAGTTTTTACTTCAAAGAAATAATCTTTTACCCGTACAATTGACTCTACTTTTTCGCTTTCATGAATTGTAATATTGTGCTGAGCCAACACTTTCCGCCACAAATTTATTAAAGCGCTCTTCGAAGTTTCTCTCAATTTTACTTTTCCGTGCAAAGGTAAATCCATCGGTGCAGTCATTACAATTTTAGCTCTTGGGAAATTAAAGACTGTTCCGCCAAGGCTGTCCTGTTCAAGAGTTAGATATTTCATATTCCTTTTTTCGGCAGTAAGCGAAGCGGCTATACCGGCAGGTCCCGCTCCGACAATTAGCACGTCATATTCGGCTTTTGAAGATGAAGATGATATTTTGTTCGAAAGGAAATTGACAGCCATTTTGCCCTGCTCGACGGCATTCTTTATTAATCCCATCCCTCCCAATTCGCCGGCAATATACAAACCGGGGATGTTAGATTCATATTCGGGAGTTACATGTGGAAGCTCTACACCGCGCTTTTCGGTACCGATACACAAAGTAATTGCATCTACCGGGCAGGCACGAAAGCAAGCTCCATGCCCTACGCACCTGGAAGCGTGGATTATATGTGCTTGTCCGTTCATCAAACCCAGAACGTCTTGTTCAGGGCAGGCGGCAACACACGAGCCGCAGCCGAAGCATAGATCATGATCTACAACAGGATGTAAGGATACCGGTTCATGCAAGCCGAATTGGATCGATTCCTCTATCTTAGCCTTGGTCTCCTTAGTATTTCTTTTCAGCTTTTTAATATATAATGCCAGAACAACTACGACCACAATAAAGACTACTGCATAGGTAGCTACATTTTCAAGTAGAATTTCCATCTATCTCACAAATTATTTAATATACCTAAACTAAGTTGCCCTCGCTGAAAATTCCCCTCTTTTAATTTTCTCACCAATCCCTAATTCATTTAAAGATCCACGTGTAACCGAAGATTATTTCCACCGCAATGTGTACGAACATTACTATAAACATTATGATAGCAAATGGAAGATGAATTACGTGCCAGTATTTAAGTACTTTTTGAGTTGTATTCAAAAACCCGATCCGTCTTGAAATTACCAATTTATCCTTGGCTGTTTTCAGAATTCTTTTTCTTTGAACCCTGTGTACTTTTGCCGAGCGTAATTCTTTTCTCAGCATACTCATCACATTTTTTGTACCAAAATAATCCTGCACTACAAAAGCCAGGCTTGTTCCAAATTTTATTCTTTTATAACGATCAAACGACGTTATTTGATCGATTCTGAATAAGATTTTTTCAGAGAGTTGAAATTCGTTTTTAAGCTCGTATGAAAGATTTGCACTTAACGAATTTAATTCATTCAGGCTAATCATTTGCCCCTGTATTGTGTGCGGTACCTGTGTGTAGATAAATTTACCTACTGCGCCGCTGATAACTACTGCTACCATACTCCAGAAGCTTACCGATACTATACCGCCGAATTTAAATGCAGTATGAAATAATATTAAGATTGGTCCCAGTGTGCAGAGAAATATATGAAACTCCAGCCAATACTTAAGATAGCCGAACTTATGAAAATACCTGACCCTTTTCCGAATCATATAGATTGCAACCCCAAATATCATCATAAGGCTGCCGATAATACCTAAGCCGTGACCTATAAGTCCGCTTGGTTTAAGCAAAGGATTCAGAGGTGAAAAGAATCTATCTACTAATGGAGTTGTATAATAATTAAATCCTTCTATTGAAAGAATAAGTGTAGCAACAATTGTAATGAAAAAGAAAGAGCCAATGTATACTCTATGTACAGTTTTCGTCATAGGAATATTTTTTTCGTACTAATGGTTTGAATAAACTTTTATTAGAAGAAAGAAAGCGATTATTTTGACTAATCGCTTCAATTATTATTCCAAAGGCTAATTTGAAGTGGAGGCTAATTACCTCTAATTAAGATTGAACTAATTTATTTCTAGTTCATTAAGGACGGTATATTTAGTAGAATTCTCTATTGTCATCTCGGTAAGTTTGTTGATTAAGATATTCATTCTTTCGTTCTGGTTGTCGTCAAAAGCATCGTAGGCTGCCTCAGACGCGAAAGTGTAAACTTCCTGGAATTGGTTGGATTTCCCTTTAACTTCATAA
This sequence comes from Bacteroidota bacterium, assembly GCA_021790055.1. GTDB lineage: Bacteria > Bacteroidota > Ignavibacteria > Ignavibacteriales > Ignavibacteriaceae > FEN-1297. The sequence goes on along the minus strand of JAJYIL010000012.1, from coordinate 1,364 downwards.
ACCGAGTAGCTTTCCAGCAGCTCGTTTTTGAGCAAGTTCTTTAATTCCTTAACAACATTTAAATACTCTTCTTTCTTATCAGGCTTTAATTCATATTGAATTGTAAAAATTACTTTAGACATTTTTTCTCCGGATTTTTTAGAAATACTGGTTTAACAATAATTCTCCGGTAAAGGTTACTTTAGCCGGACCTGTTAGAGATAGATTTTTTACACTATGATTTTCTAATTCATAATCGACAACTAACTCATCACCGCCGCGGGTTATCAGCTTTATTGGAGGCTTTATACCAAATAACGAATGCCCGATAATAGCTGAGGCTGTTGCACCAGTACCGCAGGCAAGAGTTTCGTCTTCAACACCCCGCTCGTAAGTTCGAATATGAAGATTGTTATCTACAAGTTTGATAAAATTCACGTTGGTACCACCCGGTTCAAAATCCTTATGATATCTAATTTCTCTTCCGATTTCTAACACAGGAACATCATCCAGGTTATTATATTTTGATTCCGGATCGCCAGCATCCTTAAAAATATCTTCAATATTAATAACCACATGCGGAGAGCCGGTATCAACAAAAGACGAATTTATCATTTGCTTGCCGGCAGAAATTATAAAATTAGTCTTTAATCTCCTGGGAGAATTAAAAAAGAATTTTATTTCATCGCCGTTCAGAATTTCGCCGGAATATAACTGTCCGTTAGAAAGAAAGCTCGTATTTCCGTTTTTAATTCTTCCACTGACGCCGGCAAATTTTATCGCACACCTTGCGCCGTTACCGCAAAGGCTCCCGGTAGAGCCATCGGCGTTATAATATTGCATATCAAAGTCATAAGTGTTTGAATTAGCAATAGTAATAACTCCGTCCGCACCAATCCCGTTGCGTCTGTCGCATAGTCTTTTTATCGATTTCGAATCGAGAGAGAAGTCGGGATTTAAGTTTTTATCTATTAAGATAAAGTCGTTACCGGCTCCGCTCATCTTGTAAAAAAAAATTTTTTCCATTACATCTGTAATTTAACTTAATATGAACTGGATTTCAATAAAAATATTATGGAATATTTTAATAATTGAAGAAAAATAAATTACTTATGCGTTTCAACAAGCCCGGCTCGCTTTTTGTTTATTGAAATTGAATCTAATAATCCTTGTTTTATTCCATTACTAAGAGGCATGAAATATTAAGAGAGCCGGAATAAGAACAGGGGCAGGAACATACCTAAAGATTAAAAGTGGCATAATAGATTTGCTAGAAAATACTTTTACATTCTTTATTTTTCAGGGTCTGTATTTTGACGTATATGGTGAGCCTCCTTCGTTATGTTTTTTACGGCGGGTTTTTAAATCATCTGTGTAATCCGCGT
>JAJYIL010000481.1 GCA_021790055.1 Bacteroidota bacterium | reverse complement strand
TCCGATCTTACCGAGTGACTTGCTCATCTTTCTTCCCTTCACGTCCCGGATAACACTTGTGAAATAAACATGACGGAACGGAATATCTTTCTTAAAATGAAGTCCTGCCATAATCATTCTTGCAACCCAGAAAAAAATTATATCCGGCGCAGTAACGAGAGCGTTCGTAGGATAATAATAATCCTGTTCTTCATTTGTCTTGAAAACTTCGTAAGCCCACAACCAGCTCGATGCCCAAGTATCGAGGACATCCTCATCCTGCCTTAGGTTTGCTGAGCCGCAGTGCGGGCATTTTTCGGGCGGCGTAACCGATACTATAGGCTGCTTGCAATCTATATTGCAGTGGTCGTCGCCCACGCAATACCAGACGGGGATTCTATGTCCCCACCAAAGCTGGCGGGAGATGCACCAGTCTTTTATGTTGCTCATCCAGTTGTCGTAAGTTTTAACCCAATGACCCGGATAAAATTTTATCTTCTCTTCTTTAACGACATCAATTGCCGGTGCTGCAAGCTCATCCATTTTCATAAACCACTGCTCTGAAAGATAAGGCTCAATCGGAACACCGCCGCGCTCGGAATAGCCGACTTTATTCTGATAATCTTCAACTTTTTCTAACAGCTCAAGCTCTTCAAATCTTTCAATTACCTTTTTACGTGCTTCATATCTATCCATGCCCTTAAATTCTTCCGGCACATTGTGGTTCAGTGAAGCGTCATCATTAAAGATGTTTATGAACTCGAGCTTGTGCCGTTTTCCCATTTCATAATCATTTACATCGTGAGCGGGAGTAACTTTTACCGCACCGGTTCCAAACTCTCTATCAACATAATCATCTGAAAAGATCGGGATTTCTCTCTGCGCAATTGGAAGCAGAATTTTCTTCCCTATTAAATCTTTATATCTTTCATCCTTAGGGTTTATCGCAACGCCTGTATCTCCGAGCATTGTTTCCGGTCTTGTGGTAGCAACCACAATATGTTTGTCAGTTCCAATTACCGGATATTTAAGATACCAGAGCTTGCCGTTTACCGTTTTATAAATTACTTCTTCATCGGAAATGGCGGATTTTGAAGCCGGGCACCAGTTTACCATGCGGTAACCGCGGTAAATCTTTCCTTCGTTATACAGCTTAACAAATGTCTCGATAACTTTTTTATAATATTCGTCGTCCATTGTAAAGCGCTCCCGCTGCCAGTCGCAGCTTACGCCAAGCTTCTTCAACTGCTGGATGATTATCCCGCCGTATTTTTCCTTCCATTCATGGCAGTGCTTCAAGAACTCTTCGCGACCGATAACAAACTTATCAATCTTTTTCTCTTTAAGATAAGCTACAACCTTAGCTTCGGTGGCAATTGAAGCATGATCTGTTCCGGGAACCCAGCATGCATTAAAGCCCTTCATCCTTTTCATTCTTATAAGAATATCCTGGATGGTGTTGTTCAAAATATGTCCCATCGTAAGCATACCGGTTACATTCGGCGGAGGGATTACTATCGTGTAAGGCTCTTTACTTTTATCTGCTTCGGAATGAAAAACATTTTGATCGAGCCAGTACTTATACCACTTGTCTTCTACGACGGAAGGATCGTACGCTTTCGGAATTTCAGATAAATTTTTATCGGTCATCTTGTTCTCAACAATTCAAAAATTTTGAGTCCAAATATACGGAAAAAATGAGAGTGGTAAGGTGAAGTTGAAGTTACAGATACAATCTTTATAAAGCCTTATCTTTTCTCATCCAATTTTTATAAATTTCCCTCGCTAAATTTTATAATTTAATATGATTAAGAAATTCTCTACAATAGGAATATGCTTTCTTTTAATGGCTGCTACTGTGTATGCTCAGAACAGCACGGATGAAATGCTAAAGAAGCTCCAGGATAAATTTAATTCCATTGAAAATATTTCTGCCGACTTTGTACAGACAGAGAACGGCAAAATTACCTTATCGGGTAGATTCTTTTATGCAAAAGATAACAAGATGCGCATCGAGATGAAAAACCTTATAATTGTAACAGACGGCAAAACGAGTTGGAGCTACAATAAGAGGATGAACAAAGTAATAATAAGCAGTTACAATCCGAACGATCCTTCATACTTTTCACCAAAGCAGATAATAGAAGAGTATCCCTCGAAGTGCAATATAAGTACGGAGAAGGATAACGGCAGCGATGTTTTAGTTTTAACTCCCGATAAACCCGGCGTTAATTTTAAGTCGGCAAAGATTTGGATCAGCTCCGAAAATCTTATTCTAAAAATCTTGCTTGCCGGACAAAACGATGCGGTTGTGCAAGTGAACTTTTCAAATTATAAAGTAAACAGCAAACTGGGTAAATCAACATTCATATTCACACCTCCCAAAGGAAGCAAAGTTATTGACCTCCGGTAAAGATAAATTCGGGCGGCGGGTGGTTCATTCGCTTAAATACATTCTATCCTTTCTGCTTGCGGCAGTTTTCCTGTACATTGCTTTTCATGGCGTAGACCTCGACAAGGTTTTTAAGACAATCTCACATGCATCTGTTTTCTGGATAGTTGTACTTGTCATATCAATGATCTTCTCTCATTACCTGCGCGCATTAAGGTGGAAGATAATTTTAAGTTCGGTTAAGAAAGATACGTCAATCATAAACTTATTCGGCGCGCTGATGATTGGTTACGGTGTAAGCTGTATTGTACCGAGGTTGGGCGAAGTCTCCAGAGCGGTAGTGCTCGGCAAGTGGGAAAAGCTTTCACGCTCATCTATGTTCGGTACAGTTATCCTTGAAAGGATAATCGACGTTATATTTTTGGGATTAACCATAATTGTATCGGTTCTTTTATGGAGCCGCAGTTTGTACGACATATTCCCGTGGCTCAAGTCTACTATTTATATTACGGTTTTTTTGATAGCGGTAATAATTGTATTCCTCTATTTCCTGGTAAAGTTCAAGGAAAGATTTTACGGTTTGATTATTAAGATAATTGGAAAGGTTTCTGAGAAAGGTGCTCATAAGTCAGCGTACATCTTCGATATGCTGACGCAGGGATTTTCCAGCTTGAAAGGCGCACGCAACTATTTTTACACTATTATTCTGAGCGCTTTAATAATGATTATTTATGCATTGAATGCTTATATCGGCTTCTTCACGCTCGGCATGGAAAACATACAACACGTTACATACGAGATGGGCTGGGTATTGATGAGCATAAGCGCAATCGGAGTTGTAATTCCAACGCCGGGTGCAATCGGCTCTTATGAAGCGTTGACTAAAGCAGCTCTTGTACTGCTTTTC
>JAJYIL010000480.1 GCA_021790055.1 Bacteroidota bacterium | reverse complement strand
TCCGGGTCAATAAAGTTTGGTCAAGTTGGAAGCGGACTTTTTTTCGCAGCAGTGCTCTTATTGCTGTCGATTCAGTCGGCAGCTTTCTCTTTAGGTGGTTTGTATAAGCATAAAATACCGCTTTTAGGCTTAGGTGATCTACTACAGATTGTCAAATGTACGATGACTGCGGTCTTAATTTCTTTGGGTGTTTTATTCTTCATGCCTTTCGTCGCCAAGAATAATCTGGCGATGCTGGCTTTATTTGATTTCTATTTTCTGCTTACAATGGTATTGGGCTCCAGGATTCTCTTCCATGCCTTGAATTATATATTTAAGCGGGAAACGGAAAAGGGGAAGAAGGTACTTATCTATGGTGCCGATACTCGCGGATTAGTACTGCTTCAAGCCTTATTGAATTTTAATAGGCATAAGGCTTGTCCGGTGGGATTTCTTGATGACAACCCTGATCTCGAAGGAAAGTTCCTTAACGGCTACCCGGTTTTCGGAGGGCATTGGAGGTTAGAAGGCTTGCTTCGTAAAAGTTTAGCGGATGAGATTATCCTTGCTACGGAAGATATGAACTTAAAAGTCTATGAAAGAATTAAGAAGGTCGCGATTCAGTATAACGTACCTATTAGAATTTATAAAATAAGATTTAAGCCTGTAGCCGTAAATTCATTCAAGCCGGTAAATAGAATTTCAATTCAAAATGAAATAATCAATTCTAACCCGGCATAAAATGGAAAGTTAATAAATGAAAATGCGTTACGAAAATACAAAAAGAGTTTTATTTATAGCTGTTTTCTTATTTCTACTACCTTACCTTAATCAAAAGACTGAAGCGCAAATTTTAGGAGCGCCAAGTCTGTTGGCTCCGGCTAACGGCGCCACAAATCAAGCTACAAGTTTAGTCTTACAGTGGAATTCGGTATTAACGGCTACTTCTTATTCCCTTCAGGTTGCAACAGATAACGGCTTTACAAATATTGTTGTCAACCAGTTAAGCTTAACGGGAACATCATATCAAGTAAACGGACTTTCGAACAGTACAACTTATTATTGGAGAGTAAGCGCTTCAACTTTGATAATCTCAAGCGGTTGGTCAACAGTCTGGAGCTTTACAACAGCAGCGCCGCCTCCGCCAACTCTATCAGCACCGTCTCTTGCTTCTCCATCGAATGGTGCAAACAATCAACCGACAACTTTAGTCTTAAGCTGGAATGCCGTCACAGGAGCCGATCATTATTATATCCAGGTGGATACCGATCAAACATTTTCAAATATAGTTTATACGAATTATTCAATCGTTGGTACGTCACAACAGGTTAGCGGATTGTCTCCCTCTACAAAATACTACTGGCAGGTTAGCGCTGTTAATGCGGGAGGACAAAGTAATTGGTCTTCGCGGTGGAGCTTTACGACAGCCAGCGCGTCTCCGCCGCCAACTTTAGCCGCGCCGGCACTTTCTTCTCCGACAAACGGCTCGCAGGGCGTTGCAACTACATTAACATTAAGCTGGAACAGTGTAACGAATGCAACGTACTATCATATACAAGTTTCCGAATCGTCTTCATTTGACAAATTGATCTATGATGATTCGAAATTAACACAAACTACTCAACAGTTAGATTCATTATCAAACGGGACGACATATTATTGGAGAGTAAGCTCATCTAATTCTACAAGCGCCAACAGTTGGTCGAGTACATGGAGCTTTATCACTACGCAGAGCCTTTTGACCATACCCAAGCTTGTATCCCCCGCCGATGATGTTACAAGCTCTCCCAACAATTTGATCTTTTCCTGGAATGCCGTACCAAAAGCTGTTAGATATCACTTTCAATTATCGCCAACACCGACTTATGACACTTTACTGGTTGACGACTCTTCTTTAACACAGCCTTCTGATAAGGTTAGTTCGCTTCCTACAAATCAAATATTTGTATGGAGAGTTAGAGCGATGGATTCAAATTCAAGCAGCCAATGGTCGCCCTCGAGAAGTATCAAGACATCCTCCGCTCCTTCGTCGACACTGGCAGTGCCTGCCTCGGTTTCTCCATCAAACGGTTCTAAAAATGAACCTACAAGTCTAACGTTAGCCTGGAATTCTGTTTCGGGAGCTACATCCTATTCGGTACAGGTTGCACTCGATGCTGCTTTTACAAATTTAGTAGTTAATCAGGCGGGGCTAACCGGAACCTCTTATAATATAAGCGGGCTGCTTTCGGGTACAACATATTATTGGCGGGCAGGCGCGTCAACCTTAATTTTATTTAGCGGATGGTCCGGTCCCTGGAGCTTTACAACAGCGCCGGCGATAGTGACGCTGTCTTCTCCGTCATTAATCTCACCGGCAAACGGCTCAGTAAATCAGTCTCTGAACATAACTTTAGGCTGGAGTAATGTGGCTAACGCAAGCAACTACCATTTGCAAGTTTCAACTTCATCTGCCTTCGATTCTTTATTAGTGAATGATTCCGTATTAACCCAGACTTCATTCCAGCTAAGTTCACTCAATTCTAACAAGTCATATTATTGGAGAGTAAGTGCGATAAATTCAACAACGGCAAGCGCCTGGTCAAGCGCCTGGAGTTTTACAACATCGAACAACTCGCTTTCAGTGCCGGTTGCATTATATCCATCTAACGGTGCAGTCAGTCAGCCATTAACAATACAATTAGGCTGGAAATCAGTCAACGGTGCCAGCTCTTACATCATTCAGGTTGCTACGGATAGTGCATTTAATAAACTGGTAACTTACCAGAGCGGAATAACGGATACATACAGAACAATAAATGGGCTTTCAAACAGTACTGAATATTATTGGCATTTGAAAGCGACTAATGGCATCGACACAAGCGGCTACTCGGTAACCTGGAATTTTACTACTGCCGGAGACAGCACTACTTCAGTTCCCCAGGTACCAACCCTTTTAACTCCGCCGGATAATTCTGTGAATGAGCCTTTATACCCGATTTTGAATTGGAACAGTTCACCTCATGCTTCTCGGTACCACTTGCAGGTATCGACTGATGCTTCTTTCTCAAGTATTACTTTTGACGACTCGTTGATTACGACTACTTATTATCAGGTTGGTCCGCTAAATCAAGCAACAAAATATTACTGGCATGTAAAGGCAAGCGATAGCTCAGGCTCCTCCGATTGGTCTTCTGTATGGAATTTTGTTACACAGAGCAGCGTATCAAATATACCGGTTCTTATCTCTCCAAACGACGGCTCTAAAAATTTACCGTTAACTATAGAGTTTACGTGGGACAGTTTATCTTCGGCACAATTTTA
>JAJYIL010000479.1 GCA_021790055.1 Bacteroidota bacterium | reverse complement strand
CATTTGATTTAGTTGGATTTATTTCGATGGCAATTTTTCTAAGTGCACTTTTGATTGCTCTTTCGGATGGAAATGCAGATTGGAATACGGGCGGCTGGACTTCACCATTTATTATTATTTGCTTTGCAATTTCTTTAATCGGGTTTGTTGTATTCATGATTGCCGAGACAAATACTAAGCATCCGCTTATTGACCTGAGTCTGTTAAAGAACTTCAACTTTGCGATGGCAAATATTATTCTTTTCATTTTCGGAATGGGAATGTTCGGCAGTACTTTCTTATTGCCTCTTTACTTGCAGAATGGTCTTGGATTCACTGCATTTCAAGCCGGTTCTCTGTTCTTACCGGTTGGATTTTTACAGGCAACAATGTCTCCTATAGCAGGTACCTTAGCCGATAAAATAAATCCCAAAATTCCTGCTTTCGTTGGAATAGTACTTTTGGCTTTAAGTCTTTTTGTTAATCATTATCTCTCATTGTTTTCTGAGACGGGCTCAATTATGATTTCCCTTTACTTGCGCGGCTTGGGAATGGGATGGATATTTACACCGCTCAGTACAATGGCGCTTTCAGAAATACCAAAAGAACGGATGGCACAGGCTTCAGGTCTTTATAATATTTTACGACAGATAGGCGGAAGCTTTGGCGTAGCAATTATGGGCACCTTATTAACGGATAGAACAATCTTTCATACTACTATTTATGGACAGGCAGTAAATCAATATTCTCCTGTTACGAAAAATATTGTCTCCAGGCTGTCTCTTTTTGCTCAACAAACAGTCGGCGGAACAAGCGCTCTTTCGGTTATGAGGGCAGATGCTTTGGTAATTTATAACATAAGCCAGCAAGCTTTTGTCTCGGCTGTTGATGATGATTTCTTCGTTGCAGCATTAATAACAATTCTTTGTGTTATTCCTATTTTGTTCCTAAGGTATAAGAAGAAGAAATCGGCAGGTGAAAAAATCGTCGCAATGGATTAAAAGAGGCATACTAAATTTAATCGTTATGAATTTTTAAATAAATTTTAAACAACAGGAAAAAATGAAATTTTATATAAAACTTACCTTAGTTACTTTATTTTACGCTCTGTCATCAACGGTGTTTGCACAAACAGAGCAAATAGATTCGCTCAATTTGCAGCAGGCAATCAAATTGACGTTAACCAACCAGCCATTAATTAACCAGGCTGCCCAGCAGGTAAATGCGGTTAATGCAAGAATAAACGAGCAGAACAGCAGCTACTATCCAACTATAGAAGGTAATCTTTCTTATGCTTGGATTGGTCCGGTCATATCGTTAACGTTTCCGGGGCTCGGTAATTTTGATTTCAATACCCCTAACAATTACGATATGCACGTTAGCGCAGGCTACTTGCTTTATGATTTCGGCAGAAGAGATGCGGCTATGAACTTGATAAAATCTTACAAGCTGTCGGCAGAAGAGAAGATAAATCTTGTTAAGTCTAATCTTGCTTACGCTACTATTCAGACTTTCTATTCAATACTATTCTTGGAAAAGAGCATTGCCGTCAAAAATGATCAAATTAATACGCTCAATCAGCATATTGAAGTGACAAAGAAAAAGGTTGCGAGCGGAAGTGCAACAGACTTTGATGTCCTTACTACCGAAGTAAGAGTAGCTGCGGCTGAAAATGATAAAACAGATTTGCAGAACGCTCTTGCTAAAGAAGAAATTTATTTGAGAAGTCTGATCGGATATTCTTCCAGTCGACCTTTAAATCTTACCGGAGACTTTGCTACAAAAAATATTTATGAGAATGAGGATTCTCTAGTCACAGAGGCATACACCATGCGACCGGAAATACAGCTTGCTAAAGATGCCGAGAACAGCGCAAGGCTTTCCAAGCAAGTATCTGCATTAGGAGATAGACCAACTATCTCACTCGACGCATCTTACGGTCTTAAGAACGGCTTCTTCCCTGATCTTGATGTTTTACGCGGCAACTGGGTAGCTGCGGTCTCGGCAAATATCCCAATCTTCAACGGGTACAGAACAGATGCAAAAGTTGAAGAAGCTGAAGCAAACTTAAAGGAAAGTACACAGGAAATTTTAAGCATAGAAAGAAAAATAAAGGCTGAAGTTCAAAGCGCTTATTCGGACTGGAAGACAAATTATGAGAAGCTGAATAGAACGAAGCTGCAGGTTAAGCAGGCTGAAGATGCCTTATCTCGTGCCGAGCTTCAGTACCGTGACGGAGTTATTACAAATCTTGATTTGATTGATTCCGAAACAGCCCTGGCGGAAGCACGACTATTGTATCTCCAGGTTATCTACAAAAATGTTTTAAGCAGGTATGCGCTCGACAAAGTTATTGGTCAGGTCGTTTGGTAGAAAATTAAAAGATTACAGGATTGCTGAATGCCTTTTTAAATTCTAAAAATTATACCGACGATTAATCATGTAATATGCAATTCTGTAATTTTACAATTTAATATCCAATCAACCCGATTACGGCGCCGACTAATAAGCCGTAAATAAGATGCCCTATCCAGTGAGCCACTGCTACGGAAAAACCAGCTTCACGGAATTCCGGCAAAGGATGACTTTCCGCTACTGCTGCAACTAAGACGAAACCTACCACCGCACCGTGAATAAAACCGATCAGCGTGCCTGCCCCGGCACTGCTTAGAAAGCCATGAACATTAAAATAAACTATTACAATGGCGTATAAAAAAGCAAAGGCTATTCACGAGACTGTCTGCAGCATAATTCCAACCCGGTAAGAGCTTTCAAGCTTTTTTGTAAACAAGCTTCCAATTGCTCTAGCCATATCCGCATTAGCCATGCCGGACTTTGTTATGCTTTGAAGTAGAACCTCCATGCCTGCCGTTCCAATTATTCCTGCCCAAATAGACATCCAAATAATATGACTGATCGGTGTATGATTCATTTTTAACTCCGGAATTTGATTATCAAATTAGTACTCTCCGCATCATGTAAGAATTGACAACCATGAATATACTAAATTGATTTTTTTATTTTGTATCCTGAAATACTTTTAGAAGCTGAATATAATGGAAGGCAGGTTAGATATTAAATTGAATTTAAAGCGATGAGAATCGAGAATTCAACATTCAATTTTCAATATTTTTAGGTCAAATTTGTTTTGCAACTAATAGAAAACGGTATACAGACTCTATTTTTCCGTATACCGTTTTATGAGGAATAATTTACTGTTTGTTAATTTGCAAGGTAGTAACCTGACTTGCAACTTTCCAGGCGCCATTATCTTTAATTAGAGTTATAAAGCCGGTTTGTTTT
>JAJYIL010000478.1 GCA_021790055.1 Bacteroidota bacterium | reverse complement strand
TCGAATTTCAATCTGGATTAGGATGAATTTATTTATTCCTGATGCGCGCATTGGCTGGTATTATTTCGGAGTAAAAGCCGGAAAGGAAATTTTAATAGAACAAAATATAGATGCTATCGTATCAATTGGTCCCCCGCATTCGGTTCATCTCATCGGATTGTCCTTATCAAAAAAATTTGGGAAACCATTTTATCCTGTTTTTATAGATCCGTGGGTTGATATAGTTTATTACAAAAATTTCAAGCGGAACAGAATTACTCTGGCAATTGATAATCATCTTGAAAAGAAGGTAATCAGAAAATCTGCAGCTTCAATCTTCGTTACCGAAACCATGAAGAAGGATTATGTACGGAAATATCCCTTTGCTGAGAATAAGTCTTTTGTTTTGTACTGGGGATATAATGAAGATGATTTTAAAGATGTTAAAGAGAAACAAAGTGAACGGTCGGAGATAGAAACTATTACCCATGCAGGAAATATTTTTGATTACCAGGATATCCCGGCATTCTGGACAAGAGTAAAAAAAGAAATTGATGATGGAATAAAGTTAAGATTAAAGTTTATCGGCAGTGTAAGTCCCGGTGTTAAAAGGTCAATTGAAAATGCCGGATTATCAGATTATACGACTTACACCGGCTTACTGCCTTACAAAAAAATGCTTGAGGAGCTGATGAACACAGCATATCTGCTTGTTTGTTCAACCGAACCGAGACACGTGCCCGGCAAGCTTTTTGAGTATCTAAGAACAGGCAAACCGATAATCGCATTCGGAGACGACAACGAAGAAGTGAAAAAGATTTTGAAAGAGACTAATGCCGGAATGATGTTCAGATATGGTGAAGATGGCGAAGGTTTTTTCAGGAACATAAATCAGCTCAAGACAAATTTGGCTAAAGTAAAACCGTTCGATAGGAAAAATATTACTTACGAAGCTTCGAAAATTTTAGATCTGATAAGCCGGTGAACATTATGGATATTTATTTTCTTGTATTCTTTTAGAATATGAAAGCTTTCAAATACTATTTTATGTTGAAGCTCCTGGCAAAAGAAATACTAAGCTGGTCAGTTCCTGTCCCGCAAGAATAATATATGCGATATTCATTACCAACTTTGATTAAGAAAGGATAATCAATCTGCGCCCATTTAGTTTGGTATTTGGTGAAAACAGGATTTTGATTCTTTGTCCAATGAATACCATCAGAAGAATAAGCAATACCCTCTTTATCGCGGGCAGAGTTCTCATAAATCATAACAAACTGATTTCCATCATAAATTACCGATGGATATGTTATACCAATTCCTTCCCATGATAACGACGCTGTTAAGATCGGATTACCTTGATACTTAGTCCATGTAATCCCGTCAGCAGATGTTGCCAGATTAATAGTGAACGCATCATAATTGTTAACGGGACTAGCGCCATAATATAGATAGTAAGTGCCGCCAACTTTCAAAACAGTCTCGGTTCCTATATGATATTGATTCAGGCTATCATCCGGTAAAACCGGATTCGAAAATTTTTGCCATTTAATCCCGTCTGTAGAAATTGCAAGTCCGGTGGATGACTGACCGTAATTTTCCCGTAGACCGTTAAAATGCATTTTATAAATATTGCCGTCTTTTATAACAGAACCGCCGCCAATAGCGTGGTCATCCCAAGCAGAGGTAGTATCAACATCAAGAACCGGAGAATCGGATTTGTTTACCCAATGAATCCCATCAGTCGATTCGGCATACCAAACATTTCCCGTACCAGCATTGTAAGTGCAAAGGTACCACATCTTATATATTCCATTGTCATAGATTATTTTAACCTCGGAGACCGCATTAGGATTAGAAGGATTTTGTAACACGGTAAAGACAGGATTTCCCCGGTTATCAACAAATACCGGTTGGTTTGTACCCCAATTTACTTTTATATAAATACTTCCTGTTCCCTGCCCCGTCGGAACCAACGTCAGGTTTACTTGAGTAGTAAAGCCATCTGAAATCTGAACGTCTGTTTCTCCACTATAGACAACAGCATTCGAATCGTTTAAAGCATCTACTGTAAGATGCCACTGTCCAGCAGGAATATTTTGAATGAAAATATCTGCGCTTGAATCAGAAAGCAGATCAAGACTTCCATTTAATGTGTCGTAACCAGTTCTACTTAAGTAAGCAACAACAGTAACAACATCTTGAGGCGCATTGTTCTTATCTATTTGAAGAGAAACTCCTCCGATTGAATTCGACTTCTCCTTCGGGGATGTAAGAGTATTTTGTGAGCAACCCCCCAGTATCAATAAATAGATAAGGGAACTGATTGTCAACAATTTTTTCATAAAGACCCCATCATTATTGTTTTACAAATACAACTTATTGGAAAAAATGATTCTAATCAATAAGTTCCAAATAATAGAATGAAGCTTCAATTAGTAATTTTAAATTTTAAAAACATATTGTCTGGCGAGTCAATAAAATAATTTTTTATAAACTGATGTACGACCTTACTTTTCAAAAGTCGCTCAACAGGAAAAAATTCATAGTGACAATGTTGTTCGCTTTTGAAGTTTATAGCATTAATTTTCTTTATCACATGGCAAGCTAAAATTATATAATGAGTACCGAAATTCTTATCATCAAAAAAATTATCTTTATAAATATGCTCATAAATACCTAAAGGAATTATATCCTTCTGTCCAATTTCAATCCCGATTTCTGATTTACTAACTCTTCTTATCCCCTGGCTTAAAGTCTCGTTTTTAAATACCCGCCCTCCGGGTACAAACCAGAATCCTTTTGCAGGCGAATTAGTTCTCTTCCCCAGCAAAACATCTCCATTCTTATTTTTAATTATTAAATCAAACGCAAAAAGGGTTCCTAGTTCCACCAACTTCTTAAAATCATTTTTTGCCAGCATAATTTATTATGAAATCCCTTCAAAAAATTTAATGTACTTCTCAGCGACACTGTCCCATGAAAAATAATTTATATGCTCATTATTATGCCGGATCTGTTGATTCCGGACATCATCATTCTTCCACAAATGATTTATTAAATCAGCCAACTGATTTTCATCTTTCGGTTCAAAGAGATTCAGATTTAATATTTGGCTTGCTTCAACATTGGGAGGAGTTTTAGATGCAATTACAGGCGTTCCTGAAGCTGCAGCTTCTAAAATTGGAAGACTGTTTGATTCATAAAGAACAGCTGTAATTAAAAACTTAGAAGCCTGGTAGAGACCTACAAGATCTTTGAACGGAACAACACCAAGATATTGGACGTAGTCTATTCCATTTTCTTT
>JAJYIL010000477.1 GCA_021790055.1 Bacteroidota bacterium | reverse complement strand
TCCTTGTATCAATAATCAATTCGGCATTCTTCATTATTAATTCCGCTTTCTCTTTATAGTAAGTATGATCGGTACTAACCATTACAACATCGTACTTGGCAAGATTCTTTTCTGTAAGCTCCACCGAGCTCATATCGTATTTGTATTTTCTTGTCGGCGGAAGCTTGGCAATATAGGGATCATTGTAATCAACTTCCGCGCCTCTTTCTCGAAGGATTTCAATAAGTTTTAATGTCGGCGACTCTCTCATATCGTCAATATCTCTCTTATAGGATGCGCCGAGGATTAGCACCTTAGCACCGTTGAGCGATTTCTTATTAGTGTTCAGCGCTTCCATAGTTCGCTCGATAACATAGTACGGCATCGATGTATTAATCTCTCCTGCCAGTTCTATAAATCGGGTGTTCATATCGAACTCCTTAGCCTTCCATGTTAAGTAGAATGGATCGATCGGTATGCAGTGCCCGCCTAACCCCGGACCAGGATAGAAAGCATGGAACCCGAACGGCTTAGTCTTTGCTGCTTCTATTACCTCCCAAACATCGATGTCCATCCTGTCGAATACCATCTTAAGCTCGTTGACAAGCGCTATGTTTACGGAGCGGTAAATATTCTCAAGAAGCTTTGTTGCTTCGGCTGCCTTTGGAGATGATACCGGTATTGTTTTTACTATTACGTTGTCATATAACGCCTGCGCAATTTTCAAACATTCGGGAGTCATTCCGCCTACCACCTTCGGTATGGTTGACGTATTGAATTCCAGGTTATTCGGGTCCTCCCTCTCCGGACTGAACGCTAAATAAAAATCCTTCCCAACCACCCATTTCTCTGATCTCTGATCTCTGATCTCTGACCTCTGATCTCTGACCTCTGACCTCTGACCTCCAACCTCCAACAACCTACCACCAGCCAGTTCAAACATCGGCAGCAGTATTTCTTCCGTCGTTCCAGGATAAGTTGAAGACTCCAATACAACAAGCTGCTCTTTTTTTAAGTACTGCGCTACTATCTTCCCGGAATTAATTATATAAGTTAAATCCGGCTCTTTATGCTCATCAAGCGGCGTTGGAACGCAGATAATAATCGCATCGCATTCCCTTAACCTCGAAAAATCCGAAGTAGCTTCAAACTTACCGTCGTCAATCGCCTTCTTAATCCGCTCTCCCTTGATATGCTTAATATAGCTCCTGCCGCTGTTTAAAACAGGCACCTTCTTTTCGTCTATATCGAAACCGGTTACTTTAAATCCCCTGCAAGCAAACTCCAGCCCCAGAGGCAAGCCTACATAGCCAAGCCCTATAATGCCGACTATCGCTTCCTTGCTTTTAATTCTATCTAATAATTCCATTTTCTTCAATATTAAATTTGATAATTTTTAGAATAAATTTATTACAAAATTAAATTAAAATTTGATACGCTCCAAAGCGGTTCCTTTCAAAATTTATTTCTGCAGTGTTTAACATTCGGATATTATCATAGTTTAGCAAACCGCGGTAATCCCTTCCAATATTCCATTATTCCGGTTTTTCATTTCCAGATCATTCTTCAATCGACATTCTTTTTCCAATCGTTCGTTATTCCTCAATCCCCAAGGCACAGCTTCGCCGCGTCAGTCACAAGACTTTTGGATGCTACTATTAATATATAGGAAAAAAACGGGGTAGTTCGGAAAAATAAAATAATTTTTTTCGGCTGCCCTCGAAGCCGTTAACTATAACTGTCTTGAATGCCTTCTGCCCAGGCAAGCGTGTTCCAATATTGCAAGACAGTTATTTCCGCGTATACCATAATCTATTGGATAAACGGGTATTCTTTTCTCACATCTTGTTAAGCAATAATCAGATTAAACTTGTATCTAAATTTAATCAAAAATAGAATAATTGATAATATTATTTTAAGAATTTATAATATTTAAATAAAATTTACTGCCTTACTTAAGGCTTATTTTCCGGTTTTGTTCGATAATTATAAGCGAAAAAGTATAATGTAGATGCGGACCTATCCCCACCCCAAACATCACTCGATCAATATATTTTAATACGCTGCGTAACATTTAGTCATCAACTCTCTAAAATTTTAACCTTACCGATTAACCTATATTTTCCTTTTTCTCGATCCAATTTTAGTTTATTTTTTTTAAATATTCAATAGGCATATTTTTGTTCTGTTTTAAATCCGACCGGTAAATCAATATCAGCAGGCACAATTACGATTCTTATTGTCCCTGGCATGAACTAGCCCGCTTCTTAATTGTTTTCTTCAGGATGCAGCTTCTGAAGGCTCTTTAGAAAGCTAATCAAGTACAAAAGAACAAATCCCACAAGCGACAGCATAACATCCGAAATATCTATCTTCCACCTCTTCACTGTTCCAACCAGCAAACCAAGATATTTCGATATAAGGATTACTGTTAAAAATCCCGCCAATCCGCCCATTCCAGCGGCTGATGGCTTAAGTAAAAAATCTCTAATAATATCGTTCAAAGACAATTTCCTGATTTTCATAATGTAAAAGATACTTTTTATTTCCAATTACGGCATATGCCGGCTAATTTATTTTTGCATTCACGAGCCCGTTAATTTGTGAATACAGTTATTAAGCAGCAGCATCTTTCTTACCTGCACAAAGCTGCCAGTTGTAATTCTGTAAAAGTAAATCCCGCTTGAAAGTTTAGAATCATTAAAATGAGCAACATATTCCCCTTCTGCTTTCTTCTTATTAACTAGTGTTTCTGTTTCTTTGCCAAGTTCGTCATATATCTTTAAGGTAACATATTCTTCCTTAGTAATGGAGAATTGTATATCAGTTGAAGGATTAGAAGGATCGGGGTAATTATGATACAATTGATTTACCGCTGGAATTTGATATGCGGATTCTATCCATGTAGCTTGATTTACATTCAATTGTCCTACGTGAAAAAAACCACCGGTGGTTGTATCCACACCGCTGTTCCAATATGAGGTGTTTAGAAGATAATAACCGTAACAAAAATTATAACTTCCTGAGGAAATGTTGCTTACTACTGCTTCATATTGACCGG
Organism: Bacteroidota bacterium; assembly: GCA_021790055.1. Lineage (GTDB taxonomy): Bacteria > Bacteroidota > Ignavibacteria > Ignavibacteriales > Ignavibacteriaceae > FEN-1297. Next base: position 255 of record JAJYIL010000477.1, on the reverse strand, counting down.
CACCATCAACATAAACATCCCGATAAGCATCAATTTTATATAAAGGATTGATGCGCGGATCAGAAATTTGCATGTCCGAACTTACTTTACTTATTAAAGGCTTTGCCGTATAATTAGTAACTGTTATACCGTATTCTACAGTTATTTCGCTTATATTTAATCTGCCGTATATTGTAAGTTGATCGCCTACATTAATTGTAGTATCCCATGGATTTAAATAATAACAGAACGACTGGGAAAAGATTAAGTTATCTG
>JAJYIL010000476.1 GCA_021790055.1 Bacteroidota bacterium | reverse complement strand
ATAAATTTCAAGCAAATCTCTTCAGCATCAAATTGGTCGTTCGGACCTGTAGGAAGTTACGGCAGCGCTGATTTTTCCGTTGTTGATTACGGATTATTATTAAACGTACCGATCTTAAATCTATTAGCACCTAAATATCCGTTTTCAATAGGAAAACGCTTACCTATTTTTCCAAATCTAAACATCTCTTTAGGTTATGCAGGATTAAATTACGGCAACGATGTTAAATATTCGGTAAATTCAAATTCCCAGCCTTTACCGAGAGATGCTCGCCTTGGCTACACTATTGCAGCGGGCTTCGGAACTAAATTCAAAAACGAATTTTTTAAATTATTTGGATACTTCTTTACTGTAGATGTGGATGATTATCTGATTCAACAGACCGAAGTACCGCCTTACTTTTCTTATCAAGGTGGAATCGGCGACATCGTAATCGGCAGAAACTTAATCAATCTAAAAGGTGACGATAATGTTGTCGTGCATAAAGGTCATGAATTCGATTTTCTTGAAACATTTACTTACTTAATTGGAAGGTTCAGCGGAAGGAACGATGACAATAATAGTTCAAACGGCTTTGGGTTTCAGACAAAAGGATTATTTAAATTGATTAAGTCCTTCAGCGGCAATAAAACATTTAATTATATTGTCGATCATGTCAATATAGAATACTACTCATCAATCCTATACGAAAACGATCCAAGAGAGACAAGATTTGACGGATTCAATTTTACATTTTCGAATATTAAATTTTAATATAGAATTTCACTACTGACCGACAAAAAAAATAAATCGGTAGCCACTAAGAGGCAGCTTCCGGATGTCATAATTATGTTATAAGCAAAAAACACACAAGGGAACTGCACAAACCATGTTTGAGTCGCTACTTAATCGCTTCAAATCTTCAATTAAAGCGACCTTGAAGCGACTTATATGGGATGAGGGTGAGTGTTCAAAAGGAATAATGCTAGTTTACCGATCACATCATGCATGTGCTTTCAAAATTCTACAAATTTGATCTTGGGGGTGAAGTCTTGAAAGAATATATTAGAAAAAGAAATCAGATAAACTAACACCAAGCCTATTGCCAATATAACTTGAGTAGGTCTGCTTTTGATAATGCGAGATCTTGCTTAAATATTTTCCTTTTTCTAAACTTTTTTACACAAATTGAATTTTAGTCGGTTGATAGTGATAGAATTTATGTCATATACTTTTACACGACCATATATCATGTAGTGATACGCATAATTTTTCGTACAACAATACTTCAACCATTGAATGACAGCGAAGCTAATGAAAGCCAAAAATTGTCGAATAACCTGATATATTGATGTTAAATTAATTTCTTTTTTTCACCTTAACTTCTAAAATCCAAACAACTAACGCAGCAACGGAATAAATTCCTCCCAAAGCACAAACTCCTATCCATCCGTATATACCAAACACTGCCGCAGATGTTAAGCTTCCTATCGAGCCGCCGATAAAGAATGATGTCATGTATGCGGTTGTTAATCGGCTCCTTGCTTCAGCATTCAGTTTATAGATTTCGCTCTGGTTCAATATGTGAGTGCCCTGTACTCCGAGGTCAAGAATTACAATGCCTGCAATTAAAGGAATAAGCATCGTCTTCCCGGTTACCATCAAAGCGAATGAAATTAAAATAGAAATCAGGAAGAATCCTGTTGCCGAGTTTGTACGTCCTTTATCCGCAAGCCTTCCAGCAACGTTAGCGCTCGCAGCACCGGACGCACCGACTAAGCCGAATAATCCTATCAGCGCATCATTATAATTATACGGCGGATGAGCAAGCAGAAAAGTCAAACTCGTCCACAGCACGCTAAAGTTTGCAAACACAAGTGCGCCGTACAAAGATCTTTTCCTTAGAAGAGGCTCCATCTTAAACAACATCCAAACAGACTTAAGAAGCTGTCTGTAAGTAAGCTTTGTATCCGTTTTGTAAGACGGCAACGCTTTCATCAATATTAATGAAAGAATTAAAATCATTGCGGAAGCAACCCAGAATACCGCGCGCCAGCCTTCGTAAGCAGATATAAAGCCGCTGAGTGTTCTTGCCAGCAGAATTCCTAAAAGCAATCCGCTCATTACCTGCCCTACCACTTTGCCGCGTTCATGATCGGGTGCTAAGGTAGCAGAGAAAGGCACAAGTATCTGCGCAACAACTGAAGTAACACCAATTGCAAGAGATGAGATAAAGAAAATCAATATAGAAGAAGAGACTGCTGCAACTATCAGGGAAATTACCGCAGCAAGTAAAACAGAAACTATCAATCGTCTGCGCTCAAGTATATCTCCGAGAGGAACGAGCAATACCAGACCAACAGCATAACCTAATTGAGTAAGAGTAACAATTAACCCTGCCGATGTAGTTGTTGCATTAAAAGCATGCCCAATCGAATCAAGCAAAGGCTGAGCCCAATAAAGGTTAGATACTGCAAGTCCGCTTGCAACAGCAAGTATAAACACCAATCTTGGATTAAGAGAACTGGTACCGTCCTTTCTCTCAATATAAATTCTATTCAGTGTTTCTTTCCTATCCAATACATTTTAATTTAATAAATGCGAAGCGCAAAATTAAAAAAGAAGAATGAAAAGATTTTTATCCGCCATAACAACTAAATTAACTATTGAGGGATGAATCTTCCGGAGATTTAGCGAAGGAAGAAAACGATGGATGAATTGCAGATCAGCCAATTTGCTAAACGCAGCGCTTCTTTAAAGATGTCCTTTGCAAAACCCTGCCTGGATTATGCAAGGATAAAATCAATACAAAAGGTAATTTATCAGCTATATTCTATTTGCCGGCAATAGCAATGGTAATCTTACCGGAATAATTGTTCAATGCTAAATCAACTGTCTTAGGAACTTCAGTTATTTTTATAACGTCTCCGACGACCATATTACTTCCCAGATCCTTTTGATAAATTACGGAATTGCTGCTGTCTTTAATAGCTATGCTGCCGCTGCCTGTTGAGTACTGAGTAATGGTAATAGCAACAGCCAACGTATCGGCATTTATTTGCAGCTGGTGAGTCTCGGAATAATTGTAGATGCTTGCAGTAACAACAAATGAAAACGCGTTGGGGACATTTGTAATTACATTTGAATTGTAGGTGCCGTTCGACTGAACAAGCAGGCTATCTTTCTGGCAGCCTAAAAAGGAAAGGGAAATAATAATAACTACCGAACCAAGAACCGGGAGTAAATTTTTCATTTTACATCCCCCTTAAAATTAATTGAACAATATGTTATTTATTTTGCTAATCTCCCTTGACAAATCAACCACACT
>JAJYIL010000475.1 GCA_021790055.1 Bacteroidota bacterium | reverse complement strand
TTACCGCAACGCAAGAGTTAGTTGTACCTAAGTCTATTCCAATTATTTTTCCCATTATAAATCACTCCTTCATGTTTTTTTGACTAAAATTAGTCTTCATTATTTAAGTTTTTATTTTATTTTAATTTCTTTTTCACCGGCAGTGTTCTTTACTGCTATGGCAATTGTTATTTTTAGTACCCCGTCTTCAAAGAAAGCCTCAATATTTTCCTGGTTGATTTCATCAGGCAATTGGAAGTTCCTTGAAAAAGTACCGAAGTTCCTCTCGGATTTTAATATTGCATTAGTTTTGCGTCCCTTAGAATAATCTTTCTTATCGCCTGAAACAGATAGAACTTTATCCTTAAGTGAAATTTTAATTTCATCCTTTTTCATACCGGGAACTTCAAGCTCAACATAATAGTTCTGATCGTCTCCGTAAAAATCTGCCTTAGGCTTAAACGGGTAGCTAACCTCGAAGCCTAAATTTGGGAGCTCACCAAAAAAGCGATGAATCTTATCATTTATATTATTCATCGTTTCAAAATCACCGACCGGGTTAAATTTTACATAAGTCATTTTATTTTCCTTCAAAAAGTTTTAGAATAAATAACAATGATTGTGCCATCTTGTTCTGAATAATTAACTTCTTCAATTGTAATAAATTATGGGAAAAATAATTATTTATCAAAGACTAATGTTTTGTCAGTCATTCTGCCGGATTGGCAGGAAAGCTAATTATCTGGCATTTACTCTGACACATTTACGATTTTTTACTTATTTTTGTCCGCATAATTCTTGAGGTTATAATTGTTCAATCTGGAAAGCTTCGATATAAAATTAAATACCGAATTCGTCGGTAGAAATTTTGTTTATTCAGACGAAATCGATTCTACAAATTCCTTCCTTTTAAATAAAGAAAATAAATTCAACACAGACGGTACCGTAATTCTTGCCGAAAAACAAAATAAAGGACACGGAAGAAAGGATAGAGTTTGGTACAGCTCAAAGGGTCAAAATCTAACTTTTTCAATTTTACTGACAAGTAAAAAAATCTATTCAAAAAAATTTAATCACATAAATTTTGCAGCTTCATTGTCGGTTGCCATGGCGATTGAAAATCTTTTCCAATTAAAGACCGAGCTAAAATGGCCAAATGATATTTTAATAAACGGGAAAAAGATTGCAGGCATTCTTCTTGAGTCAATTTCCAAGGGAAGTAAAATTGATAGGCTTATAATCGGTATAGGTATAAACGTAAACCAGGCTGTCTTCCAGGGAGTTTTCAATATTCCGCCTACTTCTCTTAAAATTGAGCTTAATGAAAATATCGATAGAGAAAAGCTGCTTGCAGAATTTCTAAATACTTTTGAAGAGATGCTTGAGAAGGTAAAGACAAATCCTGAAGAAATATTAAAAGATTGGAAATCACGATGCAGACTTATCGGCGAAAAAATTGTTATTGAAGGCGGAGAAAAAACCAAATACGGCATATTTGACGATTTGGATGATGACGGTTTCTTGTTGCTTAACGTTGGAGGCAAAATAGAAAAAATCCATTTCGGCGAAGTGAGCGTAGCCTAATGTTTTTAGCTTTTGACATCGGCAATACTAATATCAAAGCGGGGCTTTTTCACGAGGATGATTTAATCGAGTTAAAATTTTTTACCCGACTATCAGACATAAAAAGCTACATCAAATCAAAAGAAATTGATCAAGCCGCGGTTTCTTCTGTTGTTCCGGCTTTAACGGGAAAGATTTCTAAGATTTTAATAAGCTCGTTAAAAGTTTCTCCATTCATAATAGATAAAAGCTCCAAATTCAATATAAAGATAAACTATGATTCCTTTGAGACACTCGGTATCGACAGAATCTGCTCTGCTGAAGGAGCCTTTGCAATTTTCAGAAGCTCGGATGAATTTAAGAATTATAGTGAAATGACTTATATCCTTTCAATTGATTTCGGAACTGCAACTACAATAAACATTATACGGTACCCCGGAGAGTTTACCGGCGGAGTTATAGCTCCTGGAATAGGGATGATGTTTGAATCATTGAAATCAAAAACGGCACAGCTTCCTGAAGTTTCCGGAGAGCAATATAAGAACCTGGTAGGGACAGATACCGCAACTTCAATTGCAAGCGGCGTGATGAATTCAAGCTTTGGCTTAATTGAGCGTATCTTAAACTACCTTAAATCGGATATGAATGCCGGGTCAATAAAAATTTTTATAACCGGCGGGAATGCTGAAAAGATAATTCCTCACTTCCCATTTAAGTTCCAATTTGAAAAAGGATTGGTGTTGCTTGGCATTAAAGCCATTTATCAAAAAAATATTCTATAAATCAAACAAAGTTTAGGTATTTGCGGGATAATAAACGCATCGCCTCGCAGATTTATACTGTCTCATTTATTCATCTCATAAGCCGGACAAGCCGGAACCAAAAAGTGACCAAAGTGAATATTGAATGTTGAGAATTTTCAATGTTCGACGCTCAATTTTCAATTTCCGTTCATTTTGTGCAAGATTTAAGGAAGAATAGACTATTCCGTGTACTCCCATGCCTTATCTCAAAATTGCTAAGATATTAAGGAATGCTAACGAGAATGTTGTCGATAAGCCTGGTTGTTCCAATTTTGCAGGCAATTAAAATGTAATAACTGCTGCCGGAAGAAATTATTTTTACCGGCTCGAACGTTTCCGAATTTACTATTCCTATGTAATCAAGTTTAGTAGTCTCAACAGAAAAAATAATGTCTTTCATTCTTGGAATTATTTTTTCAACATCGTTTTCGCCCTCTTTTATTAGCTGCCCGGCAAGCTTCAGCGACCTGCTTAATACAACAGCATCCTTTCTTTCTTTTTCTGAAAGATAGACATTCCTTGAGCTCATTGCTAATCCATCCTTTTCCCGGATAATCGGACAAGCAATAATTTTCAGGTTGAGCTTTAAATCCTGCGACATGCGCTTAATAACCTCAGCTTGCTGTGCATCCTTCTGACCGAAGAATGCATAGTCCGGCATAACCGCGCTGAATAGTATCGAAACGATTGTAGTTACTCCCCGGAAATGAGCCGGTCTGAATTCCCCCTCAAGAATTTTGGTAATGCTTTCAACTTCAACATAAGTTTGAAAGCCGGGAGGATAAATTTCATTTACTTCAGGATAGAAAAGATAATCGACTCCGGCTTCTTCTAATATTCTTTTATCGCGTTCAAAGTCGCGGGGGTATTTTGATAAATCTTCGTTAGCCGCAAACTGCTTTGGATTGACAAAGATTGAAACCACTGTAACATCGCATTTTGTCTTTGATTTTTTTATTAGTGAAAGATGCCCTTCATGG
>JAJYIL010000474.1 GCA_021790055.1 Bacteroidota bacterium | reverse complement strand
TCGTTTCATTTAGAAAAATGAAAGCTGCAAATACCGTAACGAAAGGTTCCAGGTAAAGGAAGGCTCCGGCTTTAGTCGCTTCAATTTCACTTAAAGATTTAGACCACAGGACGAATGAAATTCCGGAAGCAAAAATACCAAGGAAAAAAACGGCGATCCAGCCTTTTGCCGAAAGATGGATGATGGAATAAATTGAATCATGATTTATTGCAAAAGGCAAGAGAATTACTTCAAGCATAATAAACAAAAACAATATGGTCATCATGGGAGAATAGCTTATTGATATTTTTTTATTTACCATTGAATATACTCCCCAGGTAAATGCACTGATTAATACAAGGAAGTCTCCTTTATGTGAAATAAAGTCGAGACTTAATAAATTTCCTTTGCTAATTAAAAGTACCAGTCCTGCAAAGGCTGTAGCTATTCCCGTAATTTTGGGGATTGAAAGTTCTTCTTTAAAGAAAATGAAGCCGAGCAAAGCCATAAATACCGGCGTAACTCCAACTATCCACCCGGTGTTTGTTGCAGATGTATATTTTATCCCTGTTACCTGGATTAGGAGATGACAGATAAGGATTACAGCTAAAACAGAAATATGCTTGAGGTTTGCAAAGCTTATTTTGAAATCTCTCTTTGTAAAAAATGCAAAAGTTGATATGAAAATAATTCCAAGAAAAGTTCTTAACAAAATAACCAAAAGAGGGCTCAGTTCACCAAGGGCAATTTTGGTTGCGACAAATGAAGCTCCCCAAAAAATTACTGCAAGCAGAGGCTTCCAGAAGCGCGACAGCTTATGCTTCATATAAACTTATGTTATGCCTATTTTGATTTTTCTGTTTTCTTAGCTGAAGAATAATTTTCGATGTCATACCTTATCATTCTATCCGGCATAGGAAACTTTACTATTTCTACCCCCGATTGAGTATAAAACTGTGTAGCTAAAGTGTCATGGAAATCCGAAAAGACAACGACTCGAATTATTCCAGCGGCAATTAATGCCTTGGCGCAAGTAGTGCATGACATATTTGTAATGTACGCTGTAGCTCCCTTGATATTTACCCCGTGATTTGCCGCTTGTGTAAGAGCGTTTATCTCCGCATGGTTGGTTCGTACGCAATGATTATCTACAACAAGACAGCCTACATCTTCGCAATGCGGATGACCGGGCAGAGATCCGTTGTAGCCTGTAGCAAGTACAAATCTGTCTTTAACAAAAACACATCCGCAATGCATGCGCGGGCAAGTTGACCTCTCCGACGCTAACATTGCGAGCTTCAAAAAATATTCGTCCCATGATGGTCGATGGCTGCTTGACATATTCACTCTCTTAAAATTATTGCCGCAAAAGATAATGTTAAAATTATTCTTACGCAAAAAGGAGAGAAAGGTAAAGTGTATAAAGGTATACGGTTGAAAGTTGACTACTTTACCGGTATACCCCAATACCTTTATGCCCTGTACCGTATTCCTAAATCTTAAGGGATTCTGCAGTCACTTTGAACATCTCATCATAACCAACAATGAAGTTATCCAGCGCTTCTTCGGAAGGGAAATTTAATGTTTCTAAAATACTATTGTCCGGCAGGATTTCTTTATCCCAGAAAAATTCTGCGATGCCTAAGCGTTGAGTCATATAATCGACGAGATGAATAACAGAGACGAAGTATTTATTCTCGCTGCACTCATTAGGATTATGATGATAAAAAATCGCATCACAAAGCTGTAGCGGAAGGTTCCATTTCTCGGCAAGATATTTTCCGATTTCCTGGTGAGAGAGTCCCATAATTTTTTTCTCTGCCTCGAATATACTCATGTTTTCAGAGCTTGCTGTTTCAATTATTTGCTTGAACTCCGGGTTGAAGTAATTGTAAATAACAAGCACGCCAACATCATGAAACAAGCCTGCGACAAAAGCCTCGCTTCCAAAATCGAACCCGAGATGCTGGGAAATTCCCTTTGCGCCGGTTCCAACAACAAGCGAATGCAGCCAGAATTCCATGGGGTCAAAATAATGAGCTGGGATTGCCTTCATTGTTTCTACAAACGAAAGCGCCATGATGATGTTCTTTATCTCCTGGAAGCCAAGGACTAAAATAGCAAATTCAATCGAAGAGACTTTTCTCTTAATACCGTAAAGCGGAGAATTTGCAATTGCCAGTACCTTGGCTGTTAATCCATGGTCTTTACTCATTACTTCCGCCAATTGCCCGGTTGAAGTCTTCGGATCGTTAAGCAACTTTATAACTTCAAAGACTGCCTTTGGAATTGAAGGCAGGCTTTTAATGGCAGATAATACTGCTTCCGTTCTTTGCTTAATATTTTGATTTGAATCATTCAAGTTATTTTCTCTTATGACATTCAATTTCATAAAGATTTGGATGCTTAATGCTATTCCAGTTTTATTATCGAAATTTCCGGTGTAGAATTGAGCCTAACCGGGATTAGCGACATGCCCAGACCGCGGGTTACAATAAGAAGCATTTTTCCGCCTTGTCCTTTCGGGAAATAAAAATTGCCTCTTATATATTTTATTTCAAGCATGGTTGGCGATAAATTCTTAAACGGGAATAGGAATGTAATCTGTCCACCGTGAGTGTGCCCTGCAAGCATTAAATCGTAACCGGTCTTAGCGGCTTTCTCGGCAACGTTTTGATGAGGCTGATGGACTAATAAAATTTTCAATCCAAAGGCTGCAGTATCGGCAGTTAAGCTGTCGAGCAAAGCGTTTGATATATGCTCAACGTAAGTGTCGGTTAAGAAGGTAATTTTTATTTTTGCGCCGTTAACGTTAACAATCCTCTGATTGTCGTCAACCATCTGAATGTTGTATTTCTTAAGAGCCTTCTCAATAATATTTATGCTTTTCTCCGGGTTATTCCTGAACGCCCAGTTTTCATGGTCGCCTACGCATGAATAAACTCCGTACTTCGCTTTAATAGTTCCTAAATATTCTGCGGCAGTATCGATGTACTTCGGTGAAGAGCTGATTAAATCTCCGCCAACTAAAACCAAATCCGGATGAGCGTTGTTAATATCATTAATGAATTTCTGCAACCGCGGAGGATCGGTATATCTGTCCGCATGGATATCCGAGACAAAGACAATACGAAAGTTTTTCAATTGAGGCGGAAGATTTTTTTTCTTGTAATCGGTATTGATAACCTGGATGGTGTTATAATTATGAATTGCATTCAGCGGAATATAAACAGCAAAGAAAATAGTAATAATTAAAATCGCGCCGGCTTCAGCAGTTTTGATTTTATTTTTGAAGCGCCTATAAACAGGGAAAAGTATAAGCTTAAGCAATTCAAGTATTAAAAAG
>JAJYIL010000473.1 GCA_021790055.1 Bacteroidota bacterium | reverse complement strand
CCTGAATTTCGTCTATCTTAGCTAATTCTTTCGCTGTCTTCTGATCGACAACAGGACCGTTTGCTTTCACTTCTATAAAAGCAAGCAGCCCCCTTTCAACATGTTCCGGATCTATTTGAACTGAATATCTTTTTATAATTTTTTTCTGTTCTAATCTTCGAATCCTCTCAAGTACAGCTGACGGTGCCATTTTGATTTGCCGGGCAATTTCAGCATTTGAAGTTCTGGAATTTTTCTGAAGTATGTTCAGTATCTTCGCGTCTATCTCGTTGATCATTCTTATTGTCTCTCAAATCTTGCCTGGAAAAATCTCAAGTACTTTGGCTCATAAACCATCTTCAATCCCTTTATCTTTTTTCGATTTTCAAAAACCGAAACAATTGATTCGAAAGTTACATCAATGTGAGCTTGAGTGTAAACTCTCCTTGGCAGTGTGAAACGGACAAGCTCAAGCTTCGGATAATTATGGTCGCCGGTAATTTTATTTCTTCCGGCAGAAACAATTCCTCTTTCCATCGAACGAACACCTGAATCAATATAAACTTCATTTGCCAATGTCTGAGCAGGAAATTGATTTTGTTTCAAGTGCGGTAAAAATCTTTTAGCATCAAGAAATACTGCATGCCCGCCGATTGGCTGGACAATTGGAATATCATACTCCATCAGCTTCTTTCCAAAATATTCAATTTGACCAATCCTTGACCGAATGTAATCATAGTTCGTCATCTCTTCAATTCCGCGAGCCATTGCTTCCATATCTCTTCCGGCAAGTCCGCCGTATGTATGAAGTCCTTCATAAACTACAACCATATTTCTTGCCTCTTCATAAACCTGTTTATTCCTGGTTGCTAAGAATCCGCCGATATTAACAAGTAAATCCTTTTTCGCACTCACCCAAATGCCGTCAAAGTGAGAGCACATTTCTTTTAATATTTGTGCAATCGTTTTATTCTCAAATCCTTTTTCTCTTTGCTTAATAAAGTAAGCATTCTCAACCGCACGGGTTGCATCAAGCCAATGCTTTATTCCTTGTTTCTTTGCATAGGTCTCCAGTTCAATCATGTTTGCCATAGATACCGGCTGACCGCCAGCCATATTAACCGGTGCTGCTAAGCTTATGTATGGAATTTTTTTTGCACCGACTTCTTTTACTAACTTATCCAGTTTGTTTAAATCAACATTGCCTTTAAATGGATGAACGTTCTGAGGGTCATTAGCTTCATCGATAATTACATCAACAAAAGTACCTCCGGCTAATTCCTGGTGCTGCCGCGTTGTAGTGAAATACATATTCCCCGGGATAAAATCTCCTGGTTTAATTAATATTTTTGAAATCAAATGCTCGGCAGCTCTTCCTTGATGAGTTGGTACAAAATAAGGAAAACCATAATATTTTTTAATGTTGTCCCATAGGTAATAAAAATTTCTACTGCCGGCGTATGCTTCATCGCCAAGCATCATTCCCGCCCACTGGTAATCGCTCATCGCGTTTGTACCGCTGTCCGTAAGCAAATCAATATAAACATCTTCTGATTTTAAAAGAAAAGTATTAAAGCCTGCTTCTTTAGCAGCTTTTTCTCTATAAGGTTTTGTCGTCATTTTAATCGGCTCTACTACTTTCACCTTGAAAGGTTCAGCCCACGATCTGCGAGTCAATTTCTTTACCATGTAATTCCTTAGAAAATATTTTTAATTATTGACGATTATTCTAATAATTCTATATTTACCGGCTATTATACCGGTGATTAAAGGATATTCTGAATATCGTTCGTAATATTAAGATAAATACGAATCTTTGTCAAGATTTGAATTACGTTTTTGGGCGATACTTTATTGAAGGTACTTAATTATTTACTTGATGCTGTCAAGAAGTAGGAAATCATTTTCTTTATACTTAATTCCACCGTTAAGGTTTTTCTTTTCATATTCGCAGATATTCAACAAAGGACAAATTGAACAGTTCGGATTTGCAGGTCGGCAAATTTCTCTACCAAGTTTAATCAGATTAGTATGGAATGAATGAGCAACTCCTTCCGGCAAATTTTTATTGATAATGTCAAAGCTTTTATCCGGAGTATTAGTTTTTACAATGCCGATTCTGTTGGTAGTTCGATGAACATGAGTATCCACAGGACAAACATTTCTTCTTAATGAAAACAAAAGAACGCAGCTTGCAGTCTTCACTCCAATTCCAATGTATGAAGTAAGCTCTTCGAGAATTTTGCGGTCATCCTCTTTTCTTAAATATTCAAGAGAGATTTTATGCTTTTCTTTTTTCAAAGAAGATAAAAATTGTTTTATAGAATTTGATTTCTGTTTACCCAAGCCTGCAATTTTAATTTTCTTTTCGATTTGACTCCTGGTCAGCTTTTCAATTTCATTCCAGTCTTTGTAATTGTTCTTCAAATTTTGAAAAGCCTTATAAGAATTTTTATCATTCGTATTCTGGGATAGGATAGTAGCGATTAGAAGATCAACCGGATCCGGAGGAACTTTAGAGCGAAGCGGAATTCCGTATTTTTCTATCAGCAATTTATTTACTAACCTAATCTTCTTTTTCATTCTTCATTAAAAAAATATTTAAAAATTTTCCGGGAAGATAGTTATTTTAGTTGGAATTATTAAAACTTCATTTTGCTTATTTCTTGGAGTAATAGATTAATTGAATTGGCTGCATTATTCCGATATTCCATCATTCCAATACTTGGTTCCCAATTCTCCAAGGAGCTTGCAAATAGAATAATCAATTATTAAAACATTTTGTTTTATCTTTGAAATGTTTTTTTAATACGAATTTATCGGAGGATTAATGCCTACTTTAATGGTAAGTGTCTCAGGAATTAGAGGAATTGTCGGAGACGGATTGGACCCGGAGACTTTGGTAAAATACACTTCAGCCTATGCTGACTTTATAAAAGAAGGTAAAGTTGTTATTGGTCGAGATGCGAGGATTACCGGAGAAATGGTATTATCAATTGTAACCGGAACTTTAGCCGCTAAAGGTCTGGACGTAATTGAAATTGGAATCTGCCCTACTCCTACAGTTCAATACACTGTAAAGACAATGAAAGCAAACGGCGGTATCGCAATCTCGGCAAGCCACAATCCAAATCAATGGAATGCTTTAAAACTATTGAACAGTACAGGTCAGTTCATGACTCCTGAAGAAAATTTTGAGTTGTTGAAATTACTGGGAAATCAAAACCAGAATTATAAGAGCTGGGATAAAATTGGTAAAGTAACTCATACTGATGAAGGATTAAAAAGGCACGTCAAAGATGTCTTGGCATTAAAGCATATCAATCTAAATGAAATAAGAAAGAGAAGGTTTATAGTTCTTT
>JAJYIL010000472.1 GCA_021790055.1 Bacteroidota bacterium | reverse complement strand
GCGGTTTCACGAATTATTTTTATGATACTGCGAGGGTGAAATTCCAAACTGCGTTCTAAAGCATAAAGTAAAGTAGGAAGCATCATTAAACCCTACTTCAAACGCTATTTGGGTAATGCTGCCTGTCCTTTGTTCAAGCATTTTTGCAGCTTTATTAAGCCGGTACCGTTTTATAAGCTCGCCCGGAGATTCACCGGTTAATGCCGTCAATTTCTTGTGAAGCAAAGACCTGCTGACTGCTAAATGTTCTGCAAATGCTTCAACACCGAATGATGTGTCTGGAATATGCTCGTTTATAATTTCAATTGCATTAGTTAGAAATTTCTTATCGGCAGATGCAATTCCGCTCTCATTTATTTCAATCAATCCATGAGATTTAAAATAATCATGTACCCGCCTTCTTTGCTGAAGCAAGTTTATGATTCTTGCCTTAAGTTCTTCAGCTTCAAATGGCTTCATGATATATGCATCGGCTCCGGTTTCAAATCCCTCGACTTTATCTTTGATTGTAGCTTTTGCAGTTAAGATTATAATTGGAATGTGGCTTGTCCGGAAATCCGCCTTAAGCTTACTGCAAAGCTGAAAGCCGTCCATCTTTGGCATCATAATATCGCTTATTATAATATCCGGGATGTGATTAAAGGCTTTGGTCAAGCCGTCTTCACCGTCTGCGGCTTCTATAATTTTATACTCTCCCTGCAATATTTCGGAAACATATTTTCTCAGGTCGGAGTTATCTTCAGTAATAAGCAATGTTGGTAAGTCTTCATTCAGATCGGTTCCAATTTTGAAATCCTTTGTGTCATCACTCGTTGACTTGTTTAGTTCATCAAACTGCATTTCATAAACATTGCTTTGAAAGTCATCAATCTTATTTATTATCTTTTCATCTTCAATTTCCTCATCCTTCAAATGATCTTTTCCGAGAGGAAGTAATATTTTAAAGGATGAGCCTTTCCCCTCCTCGCTTTCTACAATTATTTTTCCTTTATGCAGCTCTACCAGTTCTTTTGTAAGCGAAAGACCAATCCCTGTTCCCTCATACTCATCACTAAATCTATTTTCAATACGGTAGAACCTGTCAAAGATTTTTTTCACCTGTTCTTTTGGTATACCCAGACCGGTATCTGAAATAAGTATCTCCGCATATCCGCCCTTCATTTCATTCTCAATCAGCCCGGAATAAGAAGGAGACTGAACTTCGACTTTGACACAGCCGTTGCGAGGCGTAAATTTTAACGCGTTGGATAATATATTGTTCACAATCTTTTCAAACTTATTCATATCAAGATATATTAAAATACTTCCAGGCGGGAAAATGAATTTCAAGGCAATGTCTTTCTGTGCAGCAAAGTGTTGAAATGATTGAACAATTTCTGCCATTACTTTTTTCAAGTCTTTCCTGGCAGCCTTAAGCGTCATCATACCGGCTTCAATCCTGGCAAGGTCAAGCAGCTCATCGGCAAGCTTGTTAAGCTTCTTTGCACTCCTCCGGATTAGACTAGCATTATCTCTAATCGTATCATTTTCCGTCAGGTCTAGTATTTGTTCTGCGGGTCCAAGAATAAGAGTTAAAGGTGTTCGGAATTCGTGAGATATATTTGCAAAAAAGCTCGTCTTCAGTTTGTCAAGCTCCTTAAGCTTTTCAGTCTCTTTAATCTTTTGGAAATATTCTCTTTGCAGTTGAAGATTTTTTATTAGCTGTCCTGCCTGTACTGATATAATCGTAAAAAGAGTAAGCTCATCCGATAGAAACTTTTTCTGATCCTTTTTATTTACAAGCATCATAAGCCCGGTAATCTCTCCTTCATACCAAATAGGCACACACAAAACGGAATGGATGTCTTTCTTCTCTTCCGCAGTAGGATTAAATCTGTTGTCGCCCGCAAGCTTTTCAATTATCAGCGGCTCTTTGTGCAGCAGAACCCAGCCCGTTATATTCGAGCCGATGTGGTATGTGTGTTTTAGATTGCTTGAATCATCCTGACGGATTATGGTTTTAAAAGGTTCCTTTTCATTTTTTGTAAGAAGGAGAATTGAGCCCTGCTCTGCTTCAAACACGCTTACACATTTGTGAACGATGAGATTAAGAATCTCATCGATGTCTGTAGCTCTGCCTGTAGACAAAGCAATCTCGTTCAGAATCTTCAATTCATTTACAGAAGACTTGAGTCTCTCAACTTCAGCTTTAAGCTCTTTTATTTTTTGAGAACTGTTCAGCATTTATAAATCAAGCTCCATTCCAAGCCTTACAGACATCGGCTGCTGAAACAGCACCGGCAACATATAATTTGGATTTACATAAGTCTGCTGCGCGTCCAGGTAATGATATTGATCGTAATCCACCGGCGTCTTCTGACCTGCAACATGCATTACGTCGAGAATAATCTTAGCCGGTACGGCTGCTGAAACCAAATTGGAAACTTCGTATATAAAACGGAAATTCAAGTCCCAGATTGAAGGCGTTCTTCCGTTAGTACCGCGCGGCATTAAGAAGGTTGATGAACCATAACCCGGAATGATGCCGAATTCATTCAACGGTGTGCCGCTCATCCAATAGAAAATAATTCCGGTTGTCAATCCGAAGCTGAAGGAATAAGAGCCTGAAAATTTGAGAACATGTGTTCTATCGTTAGGCAGCAGCCCTTCTGCATTTATCATCCTCTCGGGAAGCTCAAATTGACCGGATATATTTGCACCAAGACCGGCACCGCCAGTTACATCGTTTGTTTCGGCAAGTCCGTCATAGTTACCCCAGTTCTTTGACAGTACATACGAAAGTAAAAAAATAAATCCTTTGCTGGAGAAGCGCTCTAAAGTTACTTCCAGCGCGGTATATTCGCGCTTCATCTTTGGAAGACTGCTTAATATCCCGCTGCCTGGATTTCCGTAAACATCCCTGCTGCCGTATTTAATCTGATTTTCGGCTGAAACGGCACCGTCTTCGACACCTTGCCCCAGCATGCGATAAACGCCGCGGACTCCGACTTTAAATTCTGTAAAGATAATGCGTTCATATCCAAGTGTAAATTCATCATAATACTGTCCTTGTACACCGGGGACATTTGTAATAAAGGGGTTGAAGTTATTTGAGCGAGTCATTCCGCTTGTATCAATCCGGGGATCGTTAGAATAGCTATTCAAATAAAAGTAAGAACCCTTCATGTGGTATGCAAGAGATAATGCAAGAAGCAAAGGCTGATAAAATCTTCCATAAGAAACAGAAACTTTCTGAGTACCTAAATCTCCGGGCTGATATATTACACCCAGCCTTGGCTGTATCTGGTTTGTAATCCTTTGGGCTAATGAACCATCGGAAGCAATCAGCCACTGCGGGTCCCATCTTA
>JAJYIL010000471.1 GCA_021790055.1 Bacteroidota bacterium | reverse complement strand
GGCGGAAGAGTATAACCAGCTGCAGTCAAGGGATCAACTTCTTATATCTAATGTTAAAAATACATTCATTACTATTATTGTTGGAACGCTCGTAAGCTGTATTATTTTCCTAACTGTATTTTATATCCTGGAAAGAGAGATTTCCGAAAGGGAAAAAATTGAGGCGGCAATAAGACGTGAAATGGAATTTTCGGATAGATTGTTAAACAGCAGTATAGACGGGATAATAGCCTTTGACAATCAATGCAGGTATACATTATGGAACCCCGGTATGGAATTGATAATGGGCATTAGTAAAACAAAGATGCTCGGAAGAAACGCCTTCGAGGTACTGCCGTTCCTGAAAGACATTGGCGAGGATAAATATTACTATGAAACCTTAAAGGGGAATTATGTAATAGCAAAGGACAGATGGTTTTTTATACCGGAGAATGGCAAGGAAGGATACTTCGAGGCATATTACTCTCCATTATTTGACGTTGATAAAAAGGTTATCGGCGGGCTGGCAATAGTAAGAGACAGTACTCAGCGAAAGTTCGGTCAGGAGGCTCTGGAAAGGACTAAAGAAGAACTCGAGAAGAGAGTAATTGAAAGAACCGCCGCTCTTTCTAAAGTTAATGAAGATCTTAAAGTTGAAATTAATGAGCGTAAGAAGGCTGAAGAACAAATCAACGCATCGCTGCAGGAAAAATTAATCCTGCTTAGAGAGATCCACCATAGGGTAAAAAATAATCTCCAGGTAATTTCAAGCTTGCTTAATCTTCAATCCGGTTATATAGAGGACAGAAAGTCGCTGGAGGTCTTTCGTGAAAGCCAAAACAGGGTTAGATCAATGGCATTGATTCATGAGAAGCTTTACCAGTCGAAAGACCTAAACAGGATTGAATTTTCCGAATACATTAAGTCATTAACAAATGCGTTGTTTAGTTCGTACAACGTGGAGGCAAACAAGATAACGCTTAGGAGCGACGTTGAAGGTATTTCATTCGAGATAGATACTGCAATACTTTGCGGTTTAATAATAAACGAGCTTGTTTCCAATTCGCTAAAGCATGCTTTCCCGCATGGGACCAAGGGAGAAGTATTTATCGGCTTAAAACAAACAGGGGAAAAAAAATATTCATTAATTGTAAGAGACAACGGTATTGGCTTTTCACCGGAAATAGATTTTAGAAAAACCGAATCACTCGGTTTGCAGCTGGTTACAACGTTAACCGATCAGCTTGGCGGCGTTATTCAGCTTAACCGGAACGGCTGCACAGAGTTTAAGATTGAATTTTCTGCTTAGTAAAGATTAGCCTTACTCACAAATCCGGTTATTGCTTTCCTTATATCACAATAAAATTATTACATAATAAATATTTTTCAATGACAATTGAGGCAATATTTACAGTCTTTCAATTATCGTTAAAAATATTGATTCAGGTTTTTATATTTTATTCATGTGATCACAAAAAAAATTCTCATAGCGGAAGACGAAAACATTATTGCCTTGGACATAAAAAAGCGTGTTGAAGGAATGGGATATTTTGTTCCGGTAGTCGTTAATTCAGGAGAGAGGGCTGTAGAAGCCGCCGCCGGATTATTGCCAGACCTGATTTTAATGGATGTAACCTTAAAAGGAAAAATTAGCGGAATTGATGCCGGCATTGAAATCTGGAACAAGTATAAAATACCCGTCATTTTTGTTACTGCTTTTCTTGATGATGCTTCAAAGGGGAAATGCAGCCTGTCAAAATGTAAGTTCGATTATATTATAAAGCCGTTCGATCAAGCTGACTTTAGAGATAAAATCCTACATGCGCTTGCAGCATAAGCTCGTATTATCCAAGTTGTAAGCAAAAAAGTTGTGGGTACTTAATAGTGACTTGCTTTGCTGTTCCTTCTTCAAATATAATTGTATTAAATTATTTGCTTAATAAAGGAACCGGGATTTTAACATATCAAAATTCTTTACCGTTTTAAATAACAATCTACTTATTCGAAAGACTGTTTTATATTAGAATAAACCACAGGGTTTAAACGGTAATGTCGTCAAATATTCTTCATCATTCATAAATAAATACGGGGTATCATACCATGAGATTTGCTTTAGCATTTATTTTATTATTGACCGTAGCTGCGTCGGGGCAAAATAAACTAATAACTGTAAAAGGGCACGTGGAAGATTCAGTTAGTAATGCTGCACTAAAAGAAGTGAATGTTTCAATAGTAAATATACAATTCGGAACAACCACAGACAGTCTTGGAAATTTCATTTTCCGGTTAAGCCCTGGCAATTATAGGATTGCATTCAGCTGTGTAGGCTATACAAAGCAAATAAAAAGAATAAATATTTCCGGCAAGTCTGCAACTAAAAGATTAGATGTTCGCCTTGCAGCTTCAACTTATGAAATAAACGCCGTAACAGTAAGAGCAAACAGAGTACCGGGGATTCAACATGCAGACACTTTAAAAGCAAAGGATATTCAAAACATGCCAAACCTGTTTTCCGATGCATTAAGGAGCGTAAAAATCTTACCCGGCGTTACCTCCGATAATGAGCTAACAAGTACGTACAATGTAAGAGGAGGTAATTTCGATCAGAATTTAATTTATGTTAACGGATACGAGATTTATCAGCCATACCTTATCCAGCAAGGTGTAGAAGGCAGCCAGTCAATAATCAACGATAATCTTATTGAGGGGATGGAATTTTATAACGGTAACTTTCCCGTTCAGTTCGGCGATAAAATGTCATCTGTTCTTGCAGTAAAGTATCATACTACAGAGCATGAAGGACTGCAAGGAGATATTAGCGCCGGCTTGTTAAACTCCGGAATAACAGCGTATGACAAAATGGGAAACTTTAGCTGGAGAGCGGGCTTCCGGTATGCTTACCCTTCTTTATTTGATAAGACGCTGCAAACCTCCGGCAGGTATAACCCGGGCTATAATGATTTTCAGTTTTTAGGCTCGTATAAATTTAACAGCAACTCAGACGTTCAATTGTTATTTATTAATGCCGTGAATGATTTTAATTTTAAGCCTGAAACATGGATAGGTAATTTCCAGACTTCATATCTGGATATTAAACAGGTTACACTGAACTTTGCCGGGAATTCGGATTACAAGTTTCATTCAACCTTACTTGGGTTAAAATTTATAACTCAGCTTAACGATATTTCTAATTTAACCACTTCGCTGTCATACTATTCGGATAATGAATTGTATAACAAAAATTTATCTTACAATGTTTACTATTCAAGCGACGCCTATAATCCGCAGGATAACATTCAATATCTTGAAACCGGTCATGAATTTGCCGATAACGTTCTTAACATACGAAGCTTTGCGCTTAAGTCTGAT
>JAJYIL010000470.1 GCA_021790055.1 Bacteroidota bacterium | reverse complement strand
ACCAATTCTTCCGCCGGAATCCCTCTCCCAATCCAATGCAAGGTCCGCAGCCTGAAGGCAGCGGAATTGCACCTGCCTGAAGCAAAGCCTGCCAATCGCCTCGTCTTTCGCTTTCAACTTGAGTTTCTTCGGAAGCAGCGGCAATATAAAACTTAACGCCCGGCGCTATCTTCTTTCCTCTAACAACTGCAGCTGCCTCTGCTAAATCGTTAACTCTGCTGTTGACGCACGATAGTAGAAATGCCTTGTCAATTTTAATTTCTTTCGATTTTAGTTCGGAAAGGGGAATGGCGCTTTTTACGGAATTAGGTCCGGCAACTGTAGGTTGTACTGAAGATAAATCGATAATAATTTCTTTGCGGTAAAAAGCATCATCATCGGCTTTGCAAATATTCTGCTCCAACTTCGATATTCTTTGCAGATTCAATCGGGGATGTATTGCTTTGTTATTTCCGCTTGTCGCATCATGATTTTTTTTATTTGATGAAATTTTTCCCGCTCTTTCTTTCAGCCAGTCAATAGTTACTTCATCAATAGGAAAAACGCCGGCAAGAGTACCCCACTCGGTGGACATGTTTGCAATTGTAAGCCGGCTCTCAATGGCTAAGGATTTTACGCCGTCACCTGTAAATTCTAACGCATGGTTAAGAACTTCATCGTTGCTGAAGTGTCCGCAGAGTGCAATAATCAGATCCTTGCCTGATACTCCGTCCCTTAGCTTTCCCTTAAGAATTATCTTTATAATAGGAGGAACCTGCCACCATGTTTTTCCAGTTGCCCAAATTGCAGCAGCGTCTGCTCTTACAACCGGAGTTCCAAGACAGCCCAAGCCTCCGTACATGTTTGCATGGCTGTCTGAAGCAACAACCATCTTGCCGGGGAAAGCGTATCCTTCCTCGCACATTATCTGATGTCCGATTCCTCTTCCTGCCGGGTAGAAATCGGCATTCATAGATTTAGCAAACTCTTCTATAATTTTATACTTCTCTAAGTTCTTTTCACTTTTATTCTGGATGTCATGATCAAGAGCTATAACTACCTGTCGCGGGTCGGCAAATTTCTTAGCTCCAATATTGTTGAATTTCGGGATTACAGCGCCGGTGTTGTCATGTGTTAAAACATAAGCTGGCTTGATGGTTAAATAGTCTCCGCTATGGACTTCATGATTTTTGTCTATGCCTACAGCGAATCGTTGTGCGATCTTTTCAATCAATGTTTGTGACATAATTTACCCTATTGTTTAATTGCTATATTGCCTTACTGCTTCATTGTTAAATTGTTATGTTTTCAGCGAATCGAATGAGACGAAGTCAGCATAGTGGACTATTATGGATTCTACAGTACGCGTTCCTAAGTCTCCCTCATGCGAATGTGTTGCAATAATGTGCTGCACTTCAGGAGGAATGCCAAACCTATCGGCAATTGCCAACCCGCTGAATGGATGGCGGACCAATTTACCTGCATTGCCTGTAGTCAGCTTTCCGTTTTGCTTTTCATATTCAAGCAGCTTTCCAATATCTATTAGAATTGCACCGGCAGTTAAAACGTCTATATCTATTTTGATTTGGTCTCCGAAATTTTTCTTCATCACCTTTGCCATTTCAACAGCAAGATGAACTGTCGTTCGTTTATGCAGCATGAATGAAATTCTACAATCTTTAATAAGTAGCGAAAAGGGAATTGTCTTTAAGTCTTCAACTGTCAGCGCGCTGTTTTCAATTGCATAATTCCAGCAGTCTAAAACTTTATGCCTTAGTTCTTCATTTTTAATCCAATTTATTTCGGGCCAAATATCTAAAATTCTAACTATCATCTTTAACTAATACGGAGATTAAACCAATAATTTTATTTAAGATGAAATGTCGAGTCGCCAAATTGCTTAATTGTCGAAAAACAATTTAGAAATTTAACAATTAAACAATTATCAGCCTAAGGCTGATGAGCCTCTGGCTCAAGCGATTTTATTAATTATTTCATTCGTCATCTGCTGTGTTGTTGAGGCGCCTTTCGAAAAGACGTCCGGTCCGCCTTTCAGCTTCATCATGTCGTACGTTTTTACATTTCCTTCTTCTATTACGCCGGCAACAGCATTCCTTATCTTTTCTGCTTTAGCATTTTCTCCAAGATGCTCAAGCATCATGCATGCGCTGAGAATCATTGCAACCGGGTTCACGATTGATGGGTTAAGCTTCTGGTACTTCGGCGCCGAGCCGTGAGTCGGTTCGAATATTGCAACTTCTTTGCCGATGTTTGCACTGCAAGCAAAGCCAAGCCCGCCGACAAGCCCGGCAAAGCCGTCGCTAATAATATCGCCAAACATATTTTCCGAAACAATTACTCCGTAAATTTCCGGGTTTTTAGTAAGCCACATCATTTGAGCATCGATGTTTGTATCCCATAACTCGATGCCCGGGTATTCTTTAGAAATTATTTTTGCTTCATTCAGCATCATGCCCGAAGTCTCGCGGAGAACGTTTGGCTTCTCACACACAGTTACGTTTGTGTAACCAAATTTCTTAGCGTATTCAAATGCTTCTCGGATAATCCTCTTGCATGCTCCTCGCGTAACTATCCTTGTTGATATTGCAAGGTCCTCTCCCGCAGTATCTTTGAACGACTTCATCTTAGGGTGGGTCTCGAAGGCATCGCGAACTGCTTTTGGCGGATTCGTCCATTCGACACCCGAATAAAGTCCTTCGGTGTTCTGCCTAAAGATTACAACGTCAACATCCGGTTCATCAAAGCCGTCGTTTCTTCTTCTTATAAAATTAAGCGGATTGCCCTTAAACGATTTACAAGGTCGAATACATATATCAAGATTAAAATGCTGCCGGAGCCCGACAATCGGGCTGAAATAAGTATATCCTTTACCTTGCAGCGAAGCATCAAGTTCACGCGCTGCGGCATCTTTCGGTTTGCTGGTTATTGCACCAAACAATCCGACTTTGTGCTTTTCGAGAAGGTCGATTGTTCTTTGAGGAAGCGCGTTGCCTTCCTTACACCAGAACTCCCAGCCGATATCAGCATGAACATATTCAGCTTCAAAACCAACTGCAGTTAAGACCTTCAGTGCTTCCGGCAGCACGGTTTTTCCAATTCCGTCTCCCGGCATAGTGACAATAGTTTTCATTAGGTAGATCCCCTACGCTTATGAACAAATTTTAACTTAGCCAAACTTAGGCAATAATGAAATTGAATTCAAGAAGAATTATGTTATTGGATTTATTTACAATTTTTCACTACTAACCGACAAAAATAAGAGGGAGCCACAGAGAAGTAGCTCCCGTATGTCGTAATTTTGTTGTAAGCAAAAAACAAACAAGAGAACGACATGAGCAAAGATAGTGAAATAAAATTTG
>JAJYIL010000469.1 GCA_021790055.1 Bacteroidota bacterium | reverse complement strand
TTTTTTATTTTTTTTGAATCCATTAAGCTAAGCGGCAGTTGAACTTTTAATACGCCTTTCAGCGGTTTGCCCTCGGAATTTTCTTCGCTGCAATATGGACAAAGCATTAAGTCTTTGTCTATCTCAAAAACTCTTTCGCAGCATTCGCATTTATATGAAAATTCGTCTTTCATAAAATTTACATCGTTAAAGACATTACTGCTTTGGCTGTATGCAGTCTATTTTCAGCTTCATCATAAACAATAGAAATTTCAGGATTATCTAAAATCTTGTCAGTAACTTCATGCCCTCTATCAGCGGGTAATGCGTGCATCAATCTAACATTTTTATCGGCAAGATGGATACGTCTGTCATCGCAAATCCAATTTTTGTATTTCTCAAGACTGGATTTCATTTCAAGCTTACACTCTGCTTCATTCTTCAGGAAATCATTTACGTCATAATATCCGAAGCCTCCCCAATTTTTTGGAATAACTATTTGAGCGCCTTCAAATGCTTCATCCATATCATTCGTAAAATTCAACCTGCCGCCTCCAACTTGCGCGTTTCGACTTGCCTGTTCAACAATTTCCTTACTTAACGGAAACTCTTTTGGATAGGCTACTGTTACATCAATACCATATCTCGGGAAAAGAAGAATTTGAGTCTGAGGAACCGATAGCGGCTTAGAATGAGTATCTGCATAAGCCCAAGAAATTGTAACCTTCAATCCATTAACATTTTTTCCAAAGTATTCGAAGATTGTCATCAAGTCTGCCAAGCCCTGGAAAGGATGATAGACATCATCCTGCAAAGACATGACTGGTCGTGAGGAGTACTTAGCCATTTCTTTTAGATACTGGCGACCTATTCCGTAAAAACAATTTCGTGAGGCAATTCCATGTCCCATTCGCGAAAGAATAATTGCAGTGTCTTTTGCCGACTCGCCGTGAGAAAGCTGCATCTTATCTTCCGTAAGGTCATGAGCATGCCCGCCAAGCTGGGTCATTCCTGCTTCCATAGAGTTGCGTGTGCGAGTAGATTGCTCGAAGAAAATCATAAATAAAGTTTTATCAGGAAGATATCGCGTTGAAATTTCCTTTCTAAATTTATCTTTCAAATCAAACGAAGTTTCGAAAACAACATCGAGTTCTTCCTTCGTCCAATCCTGGCAAGTAAGGAAATGTTTCCCTTTCAAATTTGAATTCATTATACCCTCTTATTTTTTAATATTTTTTTAATTCATATTACTTAAAAGATTGAACAATAATAAGCATAAAACGCAGAAGCTTTTACAAGATGTTCGATAGAAACTTTCTCATTCGGTGCATGTGCCAAAATTTCATCACCCGGACCAAATCCGATTACAGGAATTCCGTAGATTCCATTAATAACTGTTCCGTTAGTTGAGAAAGTCCATTTATCTATTGCCGGCTTTTTTCCAAACAGCTGCATACAAGTTTCAACTCCGGTTTGAATTATAGGATGATTTTCTTCAATCATCCAGGTTGGAAAATATTTTTCCATTCTATATTGTAATCCTGTGTACGCTTTGGCATTATAATTTACAACTTGAACTTTAGCGCTCATTCCTTCAACAATTTTTTCAATTTGTTTTAAAGACGATTCTTTGTCCTCGCCTTTCGTCAATCTTCTATCAAGGTGGATTTTACAATAATCAGCAACAGCACAAAGCGAAGGGCTTGCTGAAATAATTTCGGAAATTGTTACCGAACCTTTTCCAAGAAATGTTTCCTTAACAAGACTGTTATTTAATTTTTCAATTTCCAGTGCAGCTTTTGAAGCCGAATAAATAGCATTCACACCGCGTTCCGGAGCAGAACCGTGTGCAGAAACTCCGTAAAACGAAACTTCAATTTCAATCCTTCCCCGGTGCCCGCGATAAATATTTAAATTGGTGGGTTCTGTAATAACAACGCAATCCGGTTTAATCTTGTCTTCTTCGATTATATATTTCCAGCAGAGACCATCGCAATCTTCTTCCATAACTGATCCCACAAAATAAATAGTCACGTCATTTTCCAAACCAATTTGTTTTAATATTTTCCCCGCAGTTATAAAGGATGCAGGTCCTCCGGATTGGTCAGCGGTGCCTCTACCATGGACATATCCGTTTTTTATCTCGCCGCCAAAAGGATCGAAACTCCAATTCTCTTTGTTTCCGGCATCTACAGTATCGATGTGTCCGTCTATCGCAATTATTTTGCTGCCGTTTCCAATTCTACCAATTACATTTCCTAAACCGTCTTTAAACACTTCATCAAACCCGGCATCGAACATCATTTCCATAAGCGCATCTGCAGCTTCTCTTTCGTCGCAGCTTAATGATTTATGCTTAATAAGTTTTGATAAGTTTTGAGCAGTGAATTCTGAATTTTTTTCGGCAAGTGTAAGAATTTGTTTAGCTAAATTCATTTTATCCCCTAATCGAATAATAGATTTTACAACAGCAAAAAAGGAGAAGTTTAATCTTATCCATTTGCCATTGCCCCGAAAATGTATTTCATAATGACCCTTTGCAATTTTCTCTGCTCTAAAATATAAAAAAAATAATTAATTAGTTAGTAAAAAATTTACTTATTTAAAAACTTGATTTATATTTAGATAGTCAGAAATGATAAGTTATTTGAAAACATCAGAATAATTAGTCATCCAAATTAAAACGGGGTACTTATGTCAAAACACTTTGTACCGGTCGAGTTCGAACATCTTTTACTGTGGATCTTTAATGAATACTTTTCACAGGATTCAATCTTCGGGATACCGTCATCCAAATTTTATATTAAAAAAATTAAGAACAATTTTTCTATATTTAATCAATTTATTGAAACACCGGTAGGTCCCGCAGCAGGTCCGCACACTCAATTAGCTCAAAACATAATCTCCTCTTATCTTGTCGGCGGAAGATTTATTGAATTGAAAACGGTTCAGTCCTTTGATTCAATTAAAGTAACAAAGCCATGCATCGATGCCGAGGATGAATGCTACAATGTTGAATGGTCTCAAGAACTAAATCTTGAACAATCATACGATGAATATTTAAAAGCCTGGTTTATAATCCACATTCTAAAACAAGCATTAAGTCTTTCCGGTTTACAAAATTCATTCATCTTCAATATGAGCTTAGGTTACGATTTGGACGGAATACGCTCGGCTAAGATGGATGAATTCATTAACTCAATGACAAATGCTTCCGGCAATAAATTGTTTGAAAAGTATAAGCAATTAGTCGGAAGTAAAAGCTTTTACAAAAATTTTCCAAGAGAAGATTTAAAGAAACTGATACTCAAGTATGCCGATCTGCTGCCGGGAAGCATCGAAGGATTCCTGCGCGATATTATCCTTTTGAAGATTGCGACCTT
>JAJYIL010000468.1 GCA_021790055.1 Bacteroidota bacterium | reverse complement strand
GCTCGGGATATTCATTTGCGGAGTTAAGCGGCACTGTGTATACGCTGCCGTATTCCGGTATTCCCGGCGTTTCGGTTTACTGGAGTCCGTCTGACAAATTAGTTTTGACGGATAATAACGGCAACTTCCAGATAAATAATATTCTTCCAGTTAATGGGGAACTGATATTTCAGAAGAACGGTTATATTTCTGATACGGTTAATGTAAACTGGGGTAATGCAAAAGTCTGGAATAAACAAGTAAAGCTTAATAGTATTCCCTCACTCGACAGCATACAAATTTATACGGTTGTAATAAATCAATTTTCGCCTCCGGGACAGACTTACCAGCTTGTGGTAAATGCAAAGATAACTGATAGGCAGAATGCTATTGATACCGTATTTGTCGAGAACTCCCAGTTAGGATTAAGATACCCTATGAACTTTGATGCTGCTAATAAGATCTATACCGTTTCATTAACCACACAGCAGATGAGTATTACCGACTTAGAACAAACTATCGGATTAAACTTCAATATAAATGCTGATGTTTATAACAGTGAAATAAATATAGGCAGCGCAAGCGTAACGCGTGTAATTAAAACTCCAGCTATGATCCAATACCCGGCAAACGATACAACGATCGGACCAACCCCTACATTTATCTGGCAAAGGTACAGGGCAGGCTATTCCTTCAACTACAAGATCGAGGTTTACACGAATGATATCTCGAATCCGCAGCTTGTCTTTTCAGCCGACAGTATATCTTCGAGCCTCGTATCATATAATATTACTACGCCGCTGCCAGCCGGTTATTATTACTGGGTAATTTGGGTAGTAGATCAGTTTAAGAACCGTTCCCGGTCATTGCCGGCAACATTTATAGTTCAATAAAAGGAAAAGTGAAATAATGGAAAATCAAATTGACGAGTCAGTAAAGTTTTTAAATAAGGAACAATTCGAAACACTCTACCAGATAAGCCGTGTACTGAACTCGGTAATCTATGAAGATTCGCTGATCCAGGAGACACTTGACCTTGTAATAAAAGTTATAAACGCTGAGCGCGGTCTGTTTGTAAAATATGATGAGCCTGCAGGCAGGTTCGATATAATCGCGGCAAGAAATATACAGCAGGAAAATATCAACGACTTATCGGTCTTCTCATCCGGCATACTTCAGAAGGTAATTGAAAGAAAGGAACCTTGCCTATACCATGATGTGCAGAGCGATCCGAGTGTTTCCCAGTTCAAGAGCATACAGATTCATAACATCAAATCTATACTCGGCGTGCCTATTAAGCGCGGCGAAAAGGTATGGGGCGTTATTCTTGCAGACAGCATGAACAACCGGAAGGAGTTCAACGAAGGGAACCTCGTCTTCCTTGATTTCTTTTCAAACATGGTTTCACTTGCTTTAGATAAGATTACACAGATGCAGGTACTTCAGGATGAAAACATAATTTTAAAGAACCAGCTTGAATCTGTTAAAACAATACCGGAACTAATTGGCAAAAGCCCTGCGATGCAGAACATGGCAGCATTAATCCATAAAGTAGCGGCAACCGATGCGACTGTGCTTCTATTCGGTGAAAGCGGTACGGGGAAGGAACTGATAGCGAAGGCAATTCATAATTTAAGCATCAGGTCGGATAAACCTTACCTTGCGCAGTTCTGCGGATCAATACCAGATACGCTTTTAGAGAGTGAGTTGTTCGGATTCAAGAAAGGAGCTTTTACAGGCGCTTCAAACGATAAGAAGGGGTTATTCGAGGTCGCTAATAACGGCACTTTTTTCCTGGATGAAATTGCCGATATTTCGGTTGCGCTTCAAGCTAAGCTTTTGCGGGTCTTACAGAATAAAGAAATTATCAGGTTAGGCGACACGCAAGTCATTAAGGTTGATGTACGAGTAATTACAGCCACTAACAAAGATTTAAAGCAGCTTTCGAAGGAAGGAAAGTTCAGAGCCGATTTATTTTACAGGCTGAACGTATTCCCGATAAGAGTTCCGCCGTTAAGAGAAAGGCGCGGAGACGTTACTTTGCTGGTTGATCATTTTATAAAGAAATTTTCCAATAAAGAAATTCATTTAGATCCTAAAGCGCTTAAGATACTTGAAGACTACAGCTGGCCCGGTAATGTGAGGCAGCTTGAAAACGTGATACAGAGGGCGCTTATACTTTGTGATGACGGCAGGCTTCTTTCCGAGCATATAGTAATTGATGAAGATACGGAAGAGAGCACCTTTAAAGGCACGCTAAAAGAGTTTGAGAAAATTATTTTAAAGAAGCGGCTGGAGGAATTTAACGGCAATCGCACTCTTGCTGCCAGGTCACTCGGAGTATCGGTCAGGTGGGTTCAGCTAAAAATTAAAGAATATGGTGAGAGTATTTAATTTTGGTAATGGAAAAAACATCTACGGAAATACTTTTTGATAAGTTTGAGATTATAAGCTGCCTTAAGAAAGACAGTCAGACAGGCGTTTACCTTGCAAACCATATCTTCCTCGGCAAGAAAATACTTCTTAAAACTCTAAACACAGAAGGGTTGTCCGATACGACAATACTTGAAAGATTTAAGAGGGAGGCAAAAATTTTAGCACAGCTTGATCATCCGAACCTTATCAAGGTGCTTGATTTCGGGACCCACAACAATTTTTTTTACATCTCGTTTGAATATTTTGAAAGCAAAAACCTTAGAGAAGTAATTACCGCAAACAATCTTTCAGTGGAAGAAAAGAAGCATTTATTACTCCAGCTTCTTCTTGCATTGAATGCTGCCCACCAGAACCAGATAATTCATAGGGACATTAAGCCTGAAAATATACTGGTAAACACGAAGCAGGAATTAAAGATTGCCGACTTCGGTCTTGCTCTTGTAATTAACGACAACAACCTTACAAACACATCAACGATTGTTGGTACGCCAAGCTATATGGCTCCGGAACAAATCCGTGGAGAGAAGACGCGTCAGACTGATTTATTTTCCACTGGTCTTGTTGCATATGAATTGTTTACCGGGAGGAACCCGGTTCTGGGTACTGCAATGGGTGAAACCATTAATAATATCTTGAATTTTAATTTTGAAAATTATTCTTCCGGGCTGGATGCTTTACCGGAGGATATAAGGCTTGCGATAAGGTCTATGCTTCAGAATGATCTAAGACTAAGGGTGAAAACTGCCGGCGATGTTTTAACTATCCTGGGTGAAAGTCAAGTTCTAATAAATAATTCAATCAATACCAGTCAGATAAGCAATATTCACGCTTCGAAGCGTAACTATAAGACGGTGATCATCATTGCCGCGGTAGTCTTAAGTATTGGCTTGATAGGAATTATATACAAAAGTACCCAGTCATATGCCGGGAAAGAAAAGCCAATACAGCT
>JAJYIL010000467.1 GCA_021790055.1 Bacteroidota bacterium | reverse complement strand
CGTCAAGGTTGTTTACACTCGTAAGACAGACAAGTTCGTCGAGCTTTATAGGCGCGGTCAAATAGCAAACGAGGCTGGAGGCAATCTTTTTATCTCTATACACTGCAACTCGACTCCGCACAAACCAAGCAGCACAAACGGATTTGAGGTTTACCTGCTACGCCCGGGAAGAACCAAAGAGGCAATAGATATTGCCGCACGGGAAAACAGTGTAATTAAATATGAAGACAACCCGGCAAGATATAAAAAGCTGACTGATGAAAATTTTATTCTCGTCAGCATGGCGCAGTCGGCATACATGCGTTACTCCGAAAAGTTTGCCGACCTTTTGGATAAGCAGTTCACTAAGGATATTTCCGAAAAGCCGCTTGGAGTAAAACAGGCTGGATTTTACGTATTAGTCGGCGCTTCAATGCCGAGCGTTTTGATAGAAACAGGTTTCCTTTCAAATCCACATGATGCTCACTACTTAAACAGCTCCCGCGGGCAGTCGCAAATTGCAGAAGCTATTTTTAAAGCCATAAAGGAGTTTAGAGAGATGTATGAGAAGAATATTGCGGTTGAGTAAAGAAAAGTTGAAAATTATATTTATCAGTTTTATTTTTATTCGTAATATTAAGGAAGTTACAAATGACGATTACATCTTATGAACATATTTACAAGGATTAGAACGGAATTCCTTATATAAAAGATTCGAATACGAAGGTAAGGTAAATTATAATCGAGCATTTGGCTTACTGTTAGAGTGCTGAAGGAAAGGATTTCTCAGGTTTAATTTTTACACACCCAATAGATATTAAAATAGGAACCATTGTTAGGAATCTAGAAATTATAGTTCAAGTACTGGAAGAGAGAGAAGCTAAAAATCAAGTTATCTTCCTCCCGATTCAGCTAAATAATCATTTTGCCATCCATCACACACATTTAACCGCTAATAAAAATTTCAAATCCAATTCTTGACATTCCAAAATCTTCACATTAAATTTGGAAACTGAAAATACAAATCTGGTTTCCAAGGGCTAATAATTTGGAAAGACGCAGCTAAAAACTGCTTTTTTGATCAATTTGTGGAAACCCGGTAAACGAATTAAGTTTATTTTGGAGAAATAATTAGAAAATATGTACGAAGACAAAGAAATAAAGGAAAGAATTCTGGCGAAATCCGAAGAGATGTTTACCCAGTTCGGTTACTCAAAAGTAAAGATGGAAGAAATTGCCGCCGGTCTTGGAATAAGCAAGAAAACGCTCTACAAATTTTTCCCCAGCAAGGAAAGCCTGGTGCGCGAAATGCTTGATTCGAGAAGGTGTGACGTTGAAAACCATATATCCGAGCTTTGGTCTGAAACAGATTTGGATTTTGTCGGTAAGCTTAAGAAACTGATGGACTATATTGGCAAGCAGACTTCAAAATTTAACGGACCTTTGCTTCAGGATCTACAAAAGAATATCCCGGAAATCTTTGCCGAAATACACAAGTTCAGGAAAGAAAAATCATGGAAGAAAGTTTCGGACTTAATCGAAGAAGGAATAGAGAAAGGAATTTTTAGAAAAGATATAAATCAGCCGCTGGCAATGCTTATGTATTTCAATTCTATTAATTCGGTAATTAATCCGGAATCTTTATCCCAGCTTCCGTTCACTGCCAACCAGGCATTCGAGACGATAATAAAAATTATGTTTGAAGGAATTCTGACTGAAGAAGGCAGAGCCAAATATCTTTCACACGGCAGAAATGGAAACGGTTCGATACAATGAGTTGTAATTCAGCAATATCGCTTGGGACTTTTTAGATTTCTTAAGCTTACCGGCAATTTCCATGAGTTTACCGATTTACTGTTTATAAATCTGACGGTGAAAAATATTTTTACCGTAAAAAATTTTTTGCATTTGAAAGTTAATTAAGGTGTTTCATGATTAATGGAATTTATAAAATAAAATTTTGGACGATTCTCTTTACGGCAGTTCTGTTCGTAACCAATGTACTTGCACAGCAAAAGCGCATGCTCACACTCGATCAAAGTATTCAGATCGGAATTCAGAATAGTAAAATTCTGCATTCATCTAAAATGAAAATTATGTCTGCCGAAGCGCAGCTAAGCCAGGTAAATGCATCTATGCTGCCGTCGCTGTCTGCAGGCGCATCATATACCCGCTTAAGCTCTATTAATCCTTTTGAGGTACAAACGCCTTTTGGAACATTCGTAATCTCACCTTCTATCTTGAACAATTACAGCGCTAACATATCGCTGCAGCAGCCTTTATTTACCGGCTTTAAGCTTTCAAGCAGTTCTAATATTGCAAGGTATAATTCCCTGGCGGCAAAGCAGGATTATAATAAGGACGAACAGGATGTCGTTTATTCTATTAAAAGTGCTTACTGGAACCTGTACTTAGCCGGGAATGTAAAGCAAGCGGTTGATGAGAATGTTCAGGAAGTTAAAGCTCACCTGCAAGACATTCAAAACTTTTTTAAGCAGGGGCTTGCAACAAGAAACGAAGTTTTGAAAGTAGAAGTGCAATTATCTCAGTCCCAATTAAGCCAGATTGATGCACAGAACGCAGTGGACCTTGCCGTTGTTAATCTTGACAATGCAATCGGACTACCATTAACAACCGAAGTTGAAGTTCAAAAGAATGTAGATGTAGAAAGTGAGGACATTGCCGGTCTCAGTCAGTTGATTGATATGGCAATAAAAAACCGCCCTGAGTTGAAATCAATGCAGTACCAAATAGATGCTAGCAAAAGTGGAATTACTCTTGCCGAAGCAGATTACTACCCTCAGGTATCTTTATCTGGTGAATATGTTTATGCGCAGCCGAACCAGAGAATACTCCCAACCCAGAATCAATTTAAAGGGACATGGGATGTAAGCTTGGGATTGTCTTTAAAACTCTGGAATTGGGGTGCAACAAAAGACCAGACAACCCAGGCAGAAGCTCGGTACGAACAGGCGAATGACAGCTTCAAAACATTGAAGGATGCGGTTACTCTCGATGTAACACAAAGCTATTTCAACATGGTTAAAGCGAAGGAAAAGGTTTTTGTAACAAAGCAAGGCGTAAGCCAGGCTGAAGAAAACTACCGTGTTACAGATGAAAAGTTTAAGCAAGGGTTAACATTGAATTCGGAATTGCTCGATGCGGAAGCAGCATTGATGCAGGCAAAAACTAATTATGCACAGGCAGTTGTTGATTATAAACTTGCTCAGGCTCAGTTGGAAAAAGCAACAGGCGGAAAAATAAATTAAAAACACAAAGGTGAACAATGAAAAATAAAATAAAATATACTGCGATAGTTATTGTGGCGTTTGCCGCTATAACGGCTATTCTTCTCCACAACAGGTCACAGATTAAAGCCGAAGAAAA
>JAJYIL010000466.1 GCA_021790055.1 Bacteroidota bacterium | reverse complement strand
TAAAGAAATGCCAACCGTAGATGGAATTAAAGTAAATTCAACTAAAGCAGAAAGAAATACTGCAATTGAAATTCCTTTTGAGAAAATGAAGGAACACAGCATAAGGATTATGAGATGAAAAGATTTCTATTACTTTTTGCCTCACTATTATTCGTACTTTTTTTTATCTCTGCTTTTATAAGGCAAAGCCAGCAGGAAGAACTAAAGCCAAAGTTCAATCATCCGCAGATTATACGATATAATCACGATGCTTTCTTTATTAACGGCAAGCAGACTTTTCTCTTCAGCGGGAGCGTTCATTACTTCCGGTGTGAGCCTGCAGAATGGATTAGTATATTAGAAAAAATTAAAGATGCGGGGTTCAATACAATTACAACTTACGTTCCGTGGAATTACCATGAGCGTGTAGAAGGCAATGCCAATTTTAGTTCGCTCAATAAATTTCTTAATGACTGCCAACAGATGGGATTTTATGTAATAATCCGGGTTGGTCCCTATGTTTGCGGAGAATGGGATGAAGGCGGATTTCCGCATTGGCTTGCAGGAAAGGGAATCGGATTCAGAACTCCATCGCTGCAGGACATTTACTGGTCAAGTTACTGGTACAATGAAGTGCTTCCTGTAGTGCGAAAGCATCTAATTACTAACGGTGGGAATATAATTCTGCTTCAGATAGAAAATGAATATGATCACTTCGGGCTGCCCGATTCACAAAAGGTAAAATATTTGAAATCCTTGTATCGGGATGTTATGCAAAACGGCATAGATGTACCTGTAATAACCTGTTGGACAAAGCAGGTACGCGACAATACAGACTCGGTGTTCTCTCAAATTATGGATGCGGTAAACGGCTATCCCGGCTGGAATATTGAAGCATTACTTCCGCGAATTGAAGAACTTAAAAAGCAGGAGCCGGATTCACCTCCCATTTTTACTGAGCTTCAAGGCGGATGGTTTACAGGCATAAGAGATAAAACTGTTCGTCTTCCGGATAAATACGGCGCAGGTCAAATAAATGCTCTGACTAAATATGTAATTGCCCACGGTATTAAAGGCTTCAATTATTATATGCTCTACGGCGGAACCAATTTTGGATACCGGGCGGGAAAAGGTAAAACGACAAGCTATGATTACACCGCTCCGATTTCCGAATGCGGAGGCTTGTGGGAAAAATATTATGCAGTAAAGCTGATCGGAGATCTTATCAGGTATGCCGGGCATTCTCTTTCAAGATGTCGTGAAATTCCCGGAGGTGCTGTTTCAAACGAGCCTGGAATAGAAACACTGTTGCGTTCGGATGGAAAGACCGGCTTCATCTTTGTTATGAACAAAACAAATGAAAAAAGAGAAGCGAAAATTGAGATTAAAATGCCTGAGCAGGCTCAATTCGATTTACCGGTTGCTATGCAGCCTCGCGGTGCAGTTTTCTTACCGGTCGATTTTCCAATTCCCGGTGGAAGTATTTTGAATTATAGTAACGTTGAGTTATTTGCTATTGCTAATTACAACGGCAAGCCGTTACTGGCTGCATACGGAACGCCAGGTGAAGAAGCTTTTATTAATTATGGCTCAAGAGTATTTAAGAAAAATATTTCTACCGGGGATGAATTGTATAGCTGGAATGGGGCTTACATCTTGTTGACATCCCGCGAGCGTGCATCTAAAGCTCTCGTATTAAAAACGAAAACCGGACCGTCAATTTTATTATCTGATTCTTATCTTTCAACCGATGCATCCGGCAATTCAATTAGGCTGCAAACCAGACCTGGGAGAGATGAATTCTCTTTGATCATGACAGGCGGCGTCAAGCTTATGCACTTTAATGGAAGACCAATCAATTATAAAACAACTCAAGACGACCAGGTAATTCATTTTACTCTTAATACGCCGGAGTTACAGATTCCTAAAATTACATTCGGTCAAATCAAGCATAGAATGGATAAGGCAGCGGAAAAAGATTTGTATTTCAAACCAGTACCTTTGTCGACGGAAGAGATCATTCCGACGCTTGACAGCCTGGGTAATCATCTCAATGGTTATTCAATTTACGTCGGGAAGTTTAGACTGCAGGGTGAGAATATTTTAAAGTTCGGATATTATGATGATGATTGGCATTCCGTTTTAATAGACGGCAAGTCTATAAAAGGATTGACCGGAAGCGGGTTCCAGGATTGGGCGAATGTAAATCTGACCGGCGGAGTTCATAATATAAAAATTATTTATGAAAATGAAGGACGGCAGAACACCGGTTTTATGGAACAGAAGAAAGGATTGAAATTCATTCATGTAATCTCTCCGGGTCAAAAACAAACCCTGGTGAACTGGAAGTATTTCATCCAGAAAAATATTCAGCCCGGAAAAGATCCGGCAGAAGCTGATACCGGTTACGATGATTCGAAATGGCTAGGTGTATCCTTAGAAAACGGAATGCCGGAGAAGGCAAATAAAGAACAATTAGGTTCGTGGTATAGAAGGAAAATCATTCTATCAAAAGAAGAAGCGCAAAACAACCCAAGATTATTCTTTGGCGGGATAAGCACGAGTGCAAAAGTTTACGTTAACGGAAAGAGTACTTTCGATTTCAGGCATCACGGATGGGATGCACCTTTTATTGTTCCATTAAACGGAATTACAAAAGCCGGGACAAATATTATTTCAATATATATTGAAAACAGAGAAGGCAAAGGTGGAATAATTAAGCCGGTTGATTTTGAATATGGAAATGAAGAACCATTGAAACTTATTGAGCTTAGTTATCATGCCTTACTTAACGGAGAGCTTGCAGGCTGGCAGAAGCCCGCATACAGCGATGTAGATTGGAAGACTGTAAACGGTTTTAAAATTCCCGACCCGGCGTATGGAATTGAATGGTATAGAACAACATTCGTGGTACCGCGATACAAAGGCTGGGTAGTACCCTGGAAGATTAACATACAATCTACAGGTAACGTCCAAATCTGGCTGAACGGGAAATTGCTTGGTCGCTATTACGCGCACGGACCGCAGAAGAATTTTTATATGCCTGACGGATGGCTGAAGCCGGGTAAAAAGAACTCACTCGCACTTGTAATGCGCTCATCAGATAACGGCAATATCGCACCGGTGTTGAAAGAAGTAAGCGTAAGTCCATATTCTGAATATGTTGTTCAAAAGAACGTACTTAAATTTATTCATTAAATATTTAGATCAGCATGCAAAAAATTGCTTTTAAAATGAAATTAAAGCCCGGGTGCAAGGAAGAGTACATCCGAAGACACAATGAAATATGGTCGGAGTTGAAAGAACTGCTTTCAAAGAGCGGCGTACATGATTATACCATTTTCCTCGATGAAGAAACCAACCTGCTTTTTGGTGTCCAATATATCAAAG
>JAJYIL010000465.1 GCA_021790055.1 Bacteroidota bacterium | reverse complement strand
TTAAAGAAGACCTTATCGATATTATCCATGTTGTTTATTGAACTCCTGCCGGAGTTCGTTGAAAGTAGTACTGTTAAGACCCCATGTTATGCATGAGACTATTCACGTTACATCACTTCGTGATGTCACTACCGGCAATTGATATCGACATTTTATTATACAGATATTTTTTCAGAGATTACGGATCAAGGTATTATCCAGTGATTTTGATAAGATTCAATTTTTAATTGTCAATGCTATTTAAAAGCTCAATAGCAATGTTTGAACTTTCCAGTCGCATTATACTTTCCTCAGCATTACCGAAGCTTAGTAGGTTTATGCTACCGTACCAGACAATCCGCTCATCTATGACTGCGAATTTCTGATGAATGTTAGACTTAAGTAATAAGTCAATACCTTTGTTTTTAAGTTCCTCCAGTATTCTTAACAAAATAAATTTACTCTTTTCGTTGTAATCTTCAGCGGGTCGTGTCATAATAGTTATCTTAATATTATTATTTATGGCTGCCGTTAAATGAAGAAGCGTCTGTTCAACGCGCCGCTTTGAAACAAACGGACTGACGATTAAAATATTTTTCCGTGCATTTGTAATATCGTTAATGTAAACCGGTAAAAAGCTTTCCTTATTAAAAATAAAATTTGCAGATTCCGCAGGGATAGTCTCAGCCTTTGTTTTATATCCGAATGAGGCATATACGTTAAGACGCTTGTTGTACATTCTCTCCAGCATTCTCACATGAATATCGGCATAATCAAACACTAAAACATCTTTCTTAGTTTTATATATTCTGTGAAGCCTGCCGATATACTGCTGCAGAGTTCCTTTCCATGAAATAGGCATTGTTAAAAACAAAGTATCAAGACGCGGCTCGTCGAATCCTTCCCCAATATACCTGCCGGTTGCAATTATAGTTAAAGATTTTTCTTGAGGAGTTTCAGAAATTCTTTTCAGATTTTCTTTTGTCACTTTTATGCGGGACTTACCGGTAAGTGCTATGATATCCGGAATCTTTTCAGTCAATTTTTTTGAGAGCAATTCAACATGTGCTGTCCTTTCAGTCAGAATAAGAGAGCTTCTGCCGCACTCATAATTTTTTACAACATCATTGACGATAAGCTGATTGCGCATTTCATTGTTGGTCAATTCGGAATAAAGTTCCTGAATAGTAAACTGTTTATCTACGGAGAAAGATTCTTTATCTATTGGAATTCTGAAGCTTGTAAACCTGGGAATAATAAAATGCTCAAAGGGACTTTGTTCAATCTGCTTTTTTGACTCGACAGTAAATCTTACCGGACCGCATTGCATAAAAATAATCGGATGATGTCCGTCTAATCTTAAAGGCGTTGCGGTCAGTCCATATACAAATTTTGCATTAACGTTCTTAAGTATCCTTTCGAAGCTAAACGCAGGTACATGATGGCATTCATCAACTATTACCATCCCGTAATTTTTAGTGAAGTCTTTCCTTATAGTTGTCAATTTAGAAGAATCACTTTCTCCGATTAAGGATTGCATAATAGCAACATCGACAATTCCGGTTACGTTTTCTTTCCCGCCGCCAATTTGTCCAATTAAGGATTGACTTTTGGGTCTTCCTCTTTTTTGCTCGAGCGTTAGCGCTTCTTCATGTATATTTAAAAAATCAGACAGCTTTTTTAACCATTGTGAAAGTAATTGCCGCCTGTGAACTAATATTAGCGTATTTGTTTTTCGTTCGGCTATAAGCTTTGCTGCGATTACTGTCTTTCCAAATGCTGTGGGGGCAGCTAAAACTCCGCAATCATATTTTAGAAGTTCTTCAATTGCTGCAATCTGTTCTTCTTTTAACTTGCCTTTAAACTCTAAATTGATATTCCTTCCTATGTTGGTTTTATCATCAATTTCATATTCAACATTAAGCTTTTCAAAAAGACTTACCACATCTTCTTCACATCCTCTCGGCAGGCAAAGATATTTTTCTGTTTCATCAGAGCAGGAAATAATTCTGGGCTTGTTGTAAGTTGATAGCCGCATCGCCTGGGCTTTATAAAATGAAGGATTCTTAAATGCCGCTAAGCGCTTTAAAACATTTAATGCCTTTTGAGAAACTCCATCTTTTAAAACATAAATCATGTTTGCTTTTACGACATCTATCTTCGCCGGGAAATCTTTTTTAGACAAAGCGACCGGAGGAGATTTTTCCCAGGGCTTTGGTTCTTCCTCATCATCTTTTCTTAGTATACCTAATTCATTTCCATTGAAAGCAGTGGAAAAGCTTGCGGTTAATCTTACAATTATGTCTTCTGACAGTTTCTTTATTGAACTTAAAAAAGCCCACTGGTCCGGGTAGGGTATAAAAGATTCATCGATAAAAACGCTGTTGCCTTTTTTCCTTGCCTTCATCTGAAGCGGAAGTGCGATTAAACTTCCAAAGCCGCCCTTCGGTATAGTATCCTGATTAGGGAATAGTCTATCATAAGAACTGAATTTAACCTCATGCCGTTTGCTCATTGAGTAAGTAAGCAAGGATGTCCCAAATTTACGTGCTGTTGCGGCTGGGATATTTTCATCAAAGAAGAACCATACGTGCGCCCCGCTGCCGGAACGAGAACGTTCCACCACACAAGGTATTTCAAATTCCTTACAGGTATCTCTTAATATCGAAACATCTTTTTTCCATCCTTCATCATCAAAATCAACAGCTAAGAAGCAGCATGTTTCATCAGACAGCATCGGATATATTCCAGCTACAATGATTCCTTTTAAATGCTCTTCAATAACTTTTTCATTTAGAGTTATAAAAGATTTATTTGTGCATTCCGAGCATTTTATTTCCGGCTTGTAACAAATTCCCGGCTTCCATTCATTAAGGCAATCCGGTGAATAACCAGAAACGCCGCTTTTATTTAGCCATCTCTTCGCATAGATGTCTTCTCTTCCCCGAAATAAAGACATGAAAAGCTGTATCTTTTCATTTGGGCTGCTGTTTTGACTGACCGAAGAATTACTTTCCAGTTGAATTTTTGTATCCGGCAAGCTTACAGATTTATCCGGAACAGCTATTGCTTCTGTTTCATTTATTGCGTCACCGCTGAGCGTGAGAACTTCAAGCTGTTCCTTCAATTTTTTATTTTCGGCTTTCAGCCTTTCATTTTCGATAAGCAGCGACTGGTACTTATCGAGAAGGGAGAAATTATTTTTCTTATCACCGGACATTAATACTTTTTCTATTCTGAATTCTATATGAAAATAAAAAGAAAAATGTAAAGAATAAATATTAGAGGTAATGCTTATGTATATTAAAGGCACTTCTAAAAACTATCTTTTAGAAAAATTTAACGCAGAGAACGCAAAGAATATTGAAGTTTTTAGGAGTGCCCTTAAATTATTGCGC
>JAJYIL010000011.1 GCA_021790055.1 Bacteroidota bacterium | reverse complement strand
CAGGAAAATAAATGGCGTACGTAATCACTAAGCTTTGCAGGGACTGTCTTGATATTTCATGTACTCAAGTATGTCCGGTTGACTGCATCTACCAGTACAAGGGTGATGACCCTACAATACCGAACAGCCAATTGCTAATCGATCCCGATGAATGTATAAACTGTAATGCATGTGTACCGGAATGCCCCTGGGAAGCCATATTTGAAGATGAATTAGTACCCGGTGTTTTCCAGGAAGATATAGAAATAAACGCAAGGATAGTCGGCAAGAAGCGTATTGTACCTAAGCGTCCCGATGATCAAAAACTCCCTACACTGGAAGAAGTTAAAGAGAACAAGAAGAAGTGGAACTACAAAGACGGTCAGTGAATTTCGGATACTCGATATTTGATACTCAATACTTGATGCTCGATTTT
This sequence comes from Bacteroidota bacterium, assembly GCA_021790055.1. Lineage (GTDB taxonomy): Bacteria > Bacteroidota > Ignavibacteria > Ignavibacteriales > Ignavibacteriaceae > FEN-1297. The sequence goes on along the minus strand of JAJYIL010000011.1, from coordinate 16,400 downwards.
CGATGCATGACACCCGGTTCTTGATATTTGATATAGGGCAGTGAGAATTTTAATTTAAAATAAAAGTAGTGTAAATCTTGGAATAATAGAACTAAGGAATAAATGAGTTGTCTACTTCAAAGGAATCTCGGACATTACTCTATCATTCTAGTGCTCAAAAGAATTGGATTGCGATTGTAGTGTCTAAAATTCATCACCGTTTAGGGTGACGAGAATTTTGCGTGAGCCGCCATGGTTTCGATGTTCGCAAAGATAAATGCCCTGCCAGGTTCCTAAATTTATTCTTCCGCCGGTAATCGGCACCGTTACATTGCTGCCAATGATGACTGATTTGAGGTGTGCAGGCATATCGTCCGGTCCTTCGGTATTATGAATATAATATGGGGCGTTTTCAGGAGCTAATTTATTGAAGTGAGATTCCATATCCATTCTTACGCTTGGATCTGCATTTTCGTTTAGAGTAATTGAAGCGGAAGTGTGCTTGATAAAAATATTTGCGATACCCATTTTTATATTCCGGATCTCAGCTACTGCGTCTTCAATTTCGCTTGTAACAAGATGAAATCCCCTTCTTTTAGGAGATAGTAATATTTCTTTTTGATACCAGGGCATAATTAAATCCTTTTGTTGTTGTAATTAACGCAGTCGAAAAATAAAAAGAAATATTCTTAAAGACTAAAGGTAAAAGTGACCGGATTTCCAACTTGATATTTACAACATAAAAATTGATTTTGATTTTATAGATTAGAGAAAAAAATATAAGTGAGTAAAAAGCAATTTGAGATGGATAGAGAAAGATTTAAAGCTCTTTGTGCTTTATACTTCTTAAATACAATTCAGCCGGACGAGCTGAAAGAGCTTAAATCCGCATTAAACAGCGGCGACAGGGAACTGCAGGAGATATTTTACCGGACGAAAAAGTCGATCGACAAGCTGCCGCTGACGGTAGATATTATTGATCATGGCTTAAATGTAAATCAAGACATATTTAATGTTGAAAAAAATAGGAAGCAAAAGAGGATGCCATTCCTTTTCAAAAAATATCATCCCGAAATGACATCGATACGGTACCATATAGTCGCCGCCGTCTCCATACTTCTTTTTCTTTCACTTTTGATTTTAACATTCTATTTATACCAGATATCCAGCGTGAACAGTAAACTCAATAACCTTCTAATTGATCGAAGTGCGCAACTTGAAAACGATAATAAGTTATTCAATGTACTAAAAGAAAAGAATATAGATGTAATAAATCTTACCGGTCAGGATGTTAATCCTTCCGGTTACGGGAAAATATTTTGGTCCGCATTTTCTAAAGAAGCCGTGCTGCAAGTAGGAAATCTTCCACCTATAAATGAAATGAAAGATTACCAGTTGTGGCTGGTGAAAAATGATTCGAATTTTAGTGAGGGCGTTGTTAAGGTTAAAGCTTATAATTCAAATAACTTCTATTATATCAAGGACCTGCCGTTAAATAATGATGATACGGGGTATTCTTTTATTCTTACACTTGAACCGAAGGGTGGATCGAGTAAGCCAACCGGAACAATATACCTAAAAGGTAAGGTCACTAAATAACTCATGTTTCGGAATCTATTGGAATACTTGAGTAAGGGTATGCTTGATTTTACTCCTTCATTCTGATCCTACGGGAAAATAGTTTTCGTAATGTAAGTAGATAACTCCTATTCCGGTACATGAACAAGAAAATATTCTTTAGCCGACTTGCCGATAGAAGCTGCCTCATTCATTGTCATATGCATATCATCCGGAGTTTCCTCATCATGCCCGGCTTCTATAATTGCAAGGTCGGAATTCTTTGCGTTACGAACAAGCTCGGTACAATAAGCGGTATCGCCGCCGTAACAAATATTCATTCTTGCATAAGTGAATTTGTAGCCTAATGCAGGCACCTGTTTTGTAGTTATGCCATCATGCAGGTACTCCTTATGTACAACAGGGAATGGTTTTATTGTTACTCCGTTACTGCGTATGCTTTTTTCATCCTTTATAGTCTTTAATTTTATTTCATAAGGAATTGATTTGGAGTAAACTTTGTGGAATGCATGGTATATACTCTCGATTTCCACGCAGCCTGCCGGATAATGAATTGAAAGTGGGGATTTTTTATTCATTACACGCATGTAAGTAAGTAAAGTCCAAATCCCTCCGACATGATCATGATGACCGTGAGTAATAAAAGCGTTGGAGATGCTTAAAATATTTTTTGTTCCTATGTCTTTGTTTAAATCCCTGAGAATACCATCGCCCGGATCTACAACTAAATATGCTTTACCGGCTTTAATCAAAATGCCGGTAGCGATATTAGGAATTGAACAGAATATTTTAATTGAGAAATCTTTCTTATGCCAGGTTAAAGGATATTTTTGCCGCAGAAGCATAAAGCCGTCTTCTTATTTATTCTTTTCTTTATTGAATTTGCAAGTCTTGGTATTTTTGCACCTGGCAAAAATATTAAACGAATAGCTTTCGATGTTGAAGCCGAGCTCACTTGAAATTTCTTCGGGCAGAGACTTTATCTTCGAATTAATGAATTCCACAATTCGTCCGCAGTCCATGCAGATAAGATGATCGTGGCTCTGCTTCTTAAGGGTGCTTTCATAGCGGGTCATATTGTCGCCGAAATTCCGCTTGGTAATCAGTTCGCATTGAACGAGAAGCTCTAAGGTATTGTAAACGGTTGCTCGTGATACTCTTGACTTTTCTCTTTTCATTTGAAGAAAGAGATCGTCGGCGGCAAAGTGTCCCTCATATTTAATAGCTGAATCGAGCACCTCGAATCTTTCCGGTGTTATTCGGTTCTTGCCGTCTTTTAAGTATTTTAGGAAAATTTCAGATGCTTGCTGTTCTTTCAAGTTCTTGTCTCCTTTGAATTATGGAACTCCGAGAATTCTTAAACCGTTTACCGTAACAACAGTAAAGATATACGCTAAAGAAGTGAACATCAAAAATTGAATCGCAGGCATTCGCCAGCTTCCGGTTTCTTTTCGTGAGACCGCAAGTGTAGAAACACATTGCAGCGCAAATATAAAAAACACTATTAAGCCTGCGATAGTAGCGGGTGTAAATAATTTCTGTCCGGTACCTTCAATAGTTGCCTTTCGCATCTCGTGTATCATTGAAGACTGAAGTGTAGCTTTATCATCCGTTACTTTGAATATCATAGCAAGTGAGCTTACGAAAACCTCTCGTGCAGCGAATGCCGAAATCAAGGATACACCGACTCTCCAGTCCATCCCAAGCGGAGTCATAACAGGCTCAATAAATTTTCCCAGATCAGATGCATATGAATGTTGCAGTCTTACTGAGCTTTGTAGTTCAATTGCCTGATCTCTTGAAAGATTGTGAGTATCAACTTTCGGATTGTAATCCGGGAAATATGTTAAGAACCAAATAACGCTGGAGAGGACGAGGATTATCGGACCGGCTTTTCTAAAATACATCTTAGCACTGTGGTATGAGTTTGTTATAACCATACCGAATTTGGGAACACGGTATGCCGGTAGTTCAAGAATGAAAGACGATCTATCTTCTGCATTGATGATCTTATTCTTAAATTTATTAACAATGCCGGCAACCGTAACCGAGCTTAGAATGCTGAGGATATAAATTCCAGCCAGTACTAATCCTGCAATCCAGGCTTTATTGGCTGGGAATAAAAATGCAAGTAGCAAGGCGTAAACCGGCAAGCGCGCGCTGCAGCTCATCAGCGGGATTATAAAAATCGTCAGCAGTCTCTCTCTTTTGTTAGGGATTGTCCTTGTAGATAAGATTGCCGGGATTGCGCACGCGAATCCTGAAAACATTGGAACAAAAGAGCGTCCGTTCAAACCGATTTTAGAAAGCGGTTTATCTATTAGCATTGCGCCGCGGGCAAGATAGCCGGTATCTTCAAGCAGTCCAAGTATAAGAAATAGAATTAAAATTTGAGGAACAAAAACAAGTACGGCGCCGGTACCTCCGACTATTCCATTCGCAATGAAATTGCCATACCAGGTATTCCCTAAAATTTTTATTACCTCGTATGAAAATAAGCCGAAGCCACTGTCAACCAAATCCATTACCGGTTGAGCAAGCCAGAAGATGGATGTAAATGTTACTGCCATCATTAAAAAGAATATGCCTAAGCCCCAGAATTTGTGGAGTAAAATCTTGTCTATCTTTAAAGTAGATTGATCTAACTGATTATTACCTGAAATAGCTTCATTCAAAACTTTGAGTTGCCTATTGGCTCTCTTAAGATTTATTTTTTCACCGGCATTTTTAGGACAACTAATAACTTCCTTTTCAATCTCCTCAATTTCTTTATACGAGTTCAGAAGATATTTTATATCAAGATTCGAATCAAGCACAACAGGATTTTTCTTCCCAATTAATTTTGAGCTCTCTATATTCTTATCAACAATTTGGATTAGATTCTCAACACCCTCGCCGGATCTTCCGTCAATTAAAACGACATCGCATCTAAGCTTTTGGCTAAGCAAGTTTGAAGATATCTCAAAGCCCTTTCTTTGGAGAATGTCGGTCATAGTAAGAGCGATAATAACGTTAAACTTGGATTCGATAAGCTGCCTTACAAGGAGTAAATGACGTGACAATTGGCTTGCATCAACAGTAACGATGATCAAATCAGGAACGCCGTATCGCGGATGTGAATAAAGTGAATCAACGGAAACTTTTTCGTCCGGTGAGTTGGGTATTAAGCTTATAATACCGGGTGAATCCAGGATGTTTGCATTAAAATTAAATTTTTTCTGGATTTTACTAATTGAATATTCAACCGTGGCGCCCGGGTAATTTACTGTTTTATAATTTTGTCCGCTCAGGTAATTAAAGAGCGTTGTCTTTCCCGAGTTTGGAGGACCTACCAGCGTGATTAAGGGGATGTCCTCAAGGATTATAGTCTTCATATTAATTTAATACACGAGGCTTCATTTTTTCTTATTGCTATAATTGTTCCTCTGACAGAAAAAGCAAGTGGATCATTGAAGGCGGAAATGTTAATCAGTTGTATTACCTGTCCGGGAGTAAAGCCTACTTCCAGTATACGCCTGGAAGACGGGTGGGAAGCATCAATATCTCCGATAATTCCGGTTTCTCCAAATTTCAATTCTGCTGCTGTCTTCATCTAATCTGCATATTATTAAGATTTCGTCTAAATAAAAATACGAGTAGTTTTGGAAATAACCAAATTATTTTTTAAATACACTAACATTTCAATTAGACAAGTATTACACTCACACCCGATGTTGCTGACAAAAAGTAATGTTTTTCTGAGCCTGGATAAAACGGATTTTCACAGCCCCGATTAAATCGGAATGAAAATAACTTTTCGGTCAGCTTCGGGTAGAATCCTCTCCCTTTCGGGGAGGGCATTAAAGACGGGCAATCTTGTAATTTTTGAAGGCGAAATAAATCTCTTTAGCTGCAGTCTTAATCACAGTTGCAAGGGGAATTGAAAAGAGCATACCTGCTACGCCGAATAACTGGCTGGCGGCAAGTATTAAAAGGATGATAACAATGGGGTGCATGTTCACGCTTTTTGAGAATACATATGGCTGTACCAAACCATTATCAACCATGTAAACAATTACTATCATAATAACGATCAATGGAACATGAGAAAAATCTCCGTACTGGATTATTGAAATTATTATTGCCGGAACACCGCCGATAATAGGTCCGAAGTATGGCACAAGATGACCGAGACCGGAAATGAGCCCGAGCGGCAAGGCGTTTTTAACTCCTAAAATATAGTATCCGAAGCCGCATGTAATCCCTACGAAAGCAGCATCGAAAATCCAGCCTCTTACGTATCTTCCTAATTGTATGGAAACTTTTTTCAATATCCAGTAGGACATCTCAAAATACCTATTCGGCATTACGTGGATTATACCGCGCATGATTACCTTGCTGTCTTTCAAAAGGAAAAAAGTAATAAACGGAATAATTACTACAAGAACAATGATTGAGATAATGCTTGAAAGATCGGACATTAGTTTGTCAAAGGAATTAATAATCCCGGAGGAAAGAAATTCCTCGAATCGCTTTGATAACTGTCCTAATTCAAAGAATGGAAGATAATTGTAAATCTCTTTTTCGATAGATAGAATTTTTTGGTGAATTGAAATAACCTGTAGCGTGCCGACGAACTCTTTCATCTGCATAATCAGATTAGGTACAAGGTAAGCAAACAGCAAGTAAAACAATATTACAACTGCGCCAAATACGGTAAGAATCGCAAAAAGCCTGCTGAAACCGCTATATTCCAGCTTAGAAACCAAAGGTTCCAAAATAAAAGCAAGCAGAATGGCAAAGGCAAGAATTATTAATACTGTTGAGATTAGATATAATAAATATAAAACCAATATTATTCCTGCGGTCAACAGAGAATAACGAATTAACTTTTTTATAGTAAGCTCGGACATTTTTAATTAACCGCTTCTATTCTTTTTATTCCCGGCACTTGTTTCATCAAAGAGCGTTCAACACCGGCGCGTAACGTCATTGAAAACATTGGGCAGGCTGCGCAAGCGCCTGTTAACTTTACCTTTACTATTGATTCTTCGGTTATTTCTATTAATTCAATATCGCCGTCATCTGCCTGGAGAAACGGACGAATTGATTCAATAGCCTTTAGGACGTCTTCCTTCGAGATATTATCCATAAATAAAATTATTCATCAGCATCGAGCAAAATTTCCATTTTTGATGCAGCGCTTCCTTTAACATTTATTAGATGAATCTGGGAAGCCATATTTTTAGATATTTGAGAAATTGCTTTTGCATGTTCCGAGTCGGGAGTATCATACAGTACCGGTACACCGTTATCGCCGCCTATTCTAATTCGGGGATCTATTGGAATTCCTCCAAGGAAAGGCACACTTAGTTCGTCCGCAATCTTAGAGCCTCCGCCAGTGCCGAAGATATCGTATTTCTTCCCAGTATCGGGTGCGGTAAAGTAGCTCATATTCTCTATAACACCTGCAACCGGAACATTTACTCTTGTAAACATCTTCAAAGCTTTTCTTGCGTCAATAAGTGAAACTTCCTGCGGTGTAGTTACGATTACTGCTGCAGTCAATGGGATTGTTTGTACAAGCGTCAGCTGGATATCGCCTGTTCCCGGAGGTAAATCGAAAAATAAGTAGTCAAGTTCGCCCCAGTCGACATCGGAAATAAACTGCTTAACCGCACCGCTAGCCATGGGACCGCGCCATATTACAGGTGCATTGTCGTCAACAAGCAGCCCGATTGAAATTACTTTTACTCCGTAATTTGACAGCGGAATAATTTTCATAGTATGCTGGTTCTGCATAATCTTAGGCTTCTCTTTTAAGCCTAACATAAGCGGGATGCTTGGTCCGTATATATCTGCATCTATTAATCCAACTTCCGCGCCTTCTTTAGCAAGAACTACTGCAAGGTTTACAGCAACAGTACTTTTACCTACGCCGCCTTTTCCGCTGGCGACTGCAATTGTATTCTTTACTCCAGGTAATATCTGATTTTTATTTAAATCTTGATGGACGGTAGTCTTTGCATCGATGGTTAAATTAATAATTTTAAGAGAAGGGAAGTCTTCCTTTATTTTATAGATAAATTTATCTTTTAATTGTGCACTGTCATTCGAAGATGGAAGAGTAAAGGATAAATCAAGGTTTAGTGTGCTGTCATTTACTTCGAATTTTTTTATGGAATTAAGAATTAATAAATCTTTATTGAAATTCGGGTCTTCAACTTTTTTAAGCGAGTTCAATATTCCTGTCTTTGTTATATCTGCCATTGTTTTCCTGTTGTTTTACAATCTTGGTTTCAAACTTAACAAAAAAAAGATTCATTGTGAACGCAGAACGCTAAACTGGTATTCTATAATACAAAGCTATTCCTTTTTGTAAAGCAGCTGCGCTTTCTCGGCAGATGTAGTTATTCCTTTAATCATAGCGGAACTGAATCCGTTATGTTCCATCTGGTTTAAGCCGGAAATAGTAATGCCGCGCGGAGTAGTAACTTTGTCTACTTCACTTTCAGGGTGAGATTTGGTTTTTACCAGTAAGGATGCCGCGCCTAAAGCTGTTTGTGCCGCCATAAAAATTGCCTCATCGGAATGGAAGCCGATTTCAATTCCGCCTTGAGAAGCTGCGCGTACTGCACGAAGAAAGAATGCGATTCCGCATGCGCACAATGCAGTTGCCGGAACCATAAGCTCTTCATCGATTATCATTGTTTTACCGACGGAATCAAAAATCTTCCTGGCAACTTTAAGAGAGCTGTCTGTCTTTGTTTCGGCAGAAAGGCACGTCATAGATTCCTGTATTGCAATTGCTGTATTAGGCATTGCACGAACTATAGGCACATTTTTGCCGATAATTTTCTTAATCATTTTTATTCCTGCACCGGAGACAATCGAGATGAGAATATGTTTGTCTTTATTGACCGCATCAGAGATTTCAGCTAAAAGCTCTTCAAGTTGCTTCGGCTGTACGGCAATTATTATCACCTCGGAATTTTTTACTGCCAGCTCGTTGTCTCCGGTAATCTTAAAGCCTTTATCCTTGAATTCATCAAGTTGATCGACATGCCGCCTGGTTATATAAATATTTTCGGGCGGATAAAGCCTGGAGGTTTCTAATCCTTTGGCAATTGCCAAACCAATATTTCCTCCGCCAAGTATTGCAACACTCTTTTTTGAATCCATAATTTTTTTCCTTAGTTTTTTTCTCCCAGCCATAAATGACTGGGCTAATTAATTAAAATTAGCTTCAACGGTTAGATAGAAAGAATATATTCTTTCAGTTCCTGATATTCGCTTGAGATCTTAATTGACTTCTTTTTCTTCACAAGACAAGCCTGAAGCCCAGCGGGCATCTCAATTTTCTTATTCAAAACCTTCTCAACTATGTCTGCAAATTTTGAAGGATGCGCCGTCTCAAGAAATATTCCGTTATAATCTTTTTGATTTGAATCCGCGATGAATTTTTTCAAAGCAAGATATCCGACAGCACCATGCGGGTCCATCATATATTTGTATTTTGAAAAAACTTCTTTTATAGCCCCGATAGTATCGATGTCGGAGAAACTTCTGCTGTATATATCATCTTTCAGAGAAAGATAATTATGATTATATAGATCGAGGATACGCGCAAAGTTGCTTGGATTGCCGACATCCATTGCGTTAGATAAAGTTCTAATGGAAGGTTTTGCTTCAAATACAGAAGTCTCAAGATATTTCGGAAATACATCGTTAGCGTTTACAGCAGCAATGAATTTACTTACAGGCAATCCCATCTTATAAGCAAACAAGCCGCCGGTAAGGTTTCCAAAGTTTCCGCTGGGGACAGAAATATAAAACGGCAGCTTTTTATTTTCTGTTCTTGCATAGGCATTAAAATAATAAAATGACTGCGGAATCAGTCTGGTAATATTTATTGAATTAGCAGAAGAAAGAGTTGCTTCCTTCTTTAATGATGAATCTGCAAAAGCCTGTTTTACAAGTCTCTGGCAGTCGTCAAAGGTACCGTCAACTTCAAGGGCTGTAATATTATGGTCTAAGGTTGTAAGCTGCTGTTCTTGAATCTTGCTTACTCTGCCTGAAGGATAAAGGAGGACCACATTAATTCCATCGGCATTAAGAAAACCGTTTGCCACAGCGCTTCCAGTATCGCCTGAAGTGGCAACAAGAATAATAATTTCTTTATTTTCATCTTTGTTTAAATAAGACATCGCATTCGCCATAAACCTTGCGCCGAAATCTTTGAATGCAAAAGTCGGTCCACGAAATAATTCAAGAACGAAAATTTGCGAATCCAGCTTTACCACCGGCGCATCAAACGTAATTGCCGAATCAATTATTTTGGTAAGAGCCTCATCGGGCAAATCATCTTTTAAAAGGTTTTTTGCAACGCGGAAAGAAATCTCTTTGAATGATAAACCTGAAATGCTTTGGAAAAAACTTTCGGAAAGCTTTGGAAGTTCAGATGGCATAAACAAACCGCCGTCGTCTGCAATTCCTTTAAGAACTGCTTCTCGAAATGTAGCTAATTTATTTTTGTTGTTTGTACTGTAAAATTTCATCTTTAATTTCCTATTCCATTACCCGCGGTCCTTGTTGATTTATTTTTGAAATATATAGATCGCCTTCCACTTCAATTGTTGAGAGAGCTTTCATCATTGCTGAACCGACTTTATCGGCAATGGCTTTTGATTTGCTGAATGCAAATATCGAGGGACCGGAACCCGAAATGCTGCATCCCAGCGCACCGGAGTCAATTGCCGCATTCTTAATTTCATGAAAGCCGGGAATTAAGATCGATCTAATCGGCTCAACTATTACATCCTGAAGCGAGCGGCTTATTAAATCATAATCTCCGCTCGTCAATCCTGCAACTAGCCCGGCAACGTTGCCCCACTGTTTAACAGCATCTGCTAAGAGAATCTGCTTACGAAGAATCTTTCTTGTATCTGCAGTGTTAATTTCCAGATGAGGATGAACGATTGTACAGTATAGATTCTTAGGTGTTCGGATATTTATTACATCCATCGGCGAAAGACTTCTCACAATTACGAAACCTCCCATAAGGCAAGCGGAAACATTATCTGCATGAGGAGAACCGCCGCAGGTAAGCTTTTCTCCTTCAAGTGCAAAGGGAAGAAGCTCATCTTTGGAAAGCGGTTTGCCGAGAATTTCATTCAATGCAAACACGCTTGCAACCGCACTGGCAGCGCTTGAGCCTAATCCGCTTCCGAGTGCCATCTTCTTGTGGATTTCAATCTCAATTCCTTTTTTAAAATCAAGATGTTCTACTAAAGAAAGAAGAGAAACCCCTGCAGTGTTTTTCAAAGGATCGAACGGAAGACGCTGATGATCACCGGTAATTTTTGAGATCACCACACCGGGCTCTTCCTTTATTTGAAGGATAAGCTCATCGCCGGGATAATCAATAGCAAAGCCAAGTATATCAAAGCCGCAGCTTACATTTGTTACCGAGGCAGGCGCAAAAACTTTTATTCTTTTTTTCATTTTCTGCTTTTAAAAAAGAGACTCACTTACAAGGTGAGTCTCATATAAATTATTTAATATAACCCTTCGCCTTCATAAGTTCGGCACAAAGCAATGCGCCGCCGGCAGCACCTCTGTTCGTGTTATGAGAAAGCACAACGAACTTATAATCGAAGAGAGGATCCTCGCGCAGTCTTCCGACTGATGCCGCCATGCCTTTATCGATATTGCGATGAATCCTAGGCTGGGGATATTTCTCTTCTTCAAAATAATATATCGGATGAATTGGCGCGGTAGGAAGATTTAATTCCTGCGCTTCGGAAGTAAAGTTTCTCCATGCGCTAATTATTTCTTCCTTCGAAGCTTTCTTCTTCAGCTTAACCTGGACGCATTCAAGATGTCCGTCTACAACGGAAACGCGGTTGCATTGGGCGCTTATCTTAATTTGCTCGTCGATAATCTTTCCATTTTTATAGGTCCCGAGAATTTTGAGAGGCTCAGTTTCAAGCTTAGGTTCTTCACCGGAGATAAAAGGGATAACGTTATCGATTGTATCAAGACTTGCAACACCTGGATAACCGGCACCGGATAAAGCCTGCATCGTAACAACGTTTACTGCTTCGAGACCGAATTTATCCTGAAGCGGCTTAAGCGCCAGCACCATACCTATTGTAGAACAATTCGGATTTGTAACAATACATCCTCCTTTGAACTGCTGTGTCTTAATAATTTCAAGATGTTCTCCGTTTATTTCCGGCACGAGCAGCGGGACATCCTTATCCATCCTGTGGTTTTTAGAATTTGAAACTACAGTGTAGCCTTTCTTTGCAAAGGCTTCCTCAACAGAACCTGCAATGCTGGAATCCAAACCTGAAAAAACAATTTTACTTTCCAGGTTAGGCTCGGTGTCTTTAACAACCAGCTCTGATACATCCTTTGGAAGCGGGGAAGAGAGAATCCAATTAACAGCATCCTTATATTTTTTACCTGCTGATCTTTCCGACGCTACAACTTCTGCAACCCTGAACCACGGATGGTTATTTAATAATTCAATAAATTTTTGTCCGACGCTTCCAGTAGCGCCAAGCACCCCTACCGGTATTCTATTCGATGACATATGTTCTTCTCTGATTTATTTAACTTAGATAATTTGAAATTCTAATGATGTCCGCGAAAACGCCTGCGGCAGTAACGTCGGCACCGGCACCGGGACCCTTTATAACAATCGGTCTGTCCTGGTAATGCTTTGTATAAAGAGCAAAGATGTTATCACTTCCCGATAAGGAATAAAACGGATGCTTATCATTTACTTCCTGAAGCGATATTTCAGCCTTGCCGTTTTCCAATGAGGCGATATATCTTAGAACGTTTCCTTTAGCTTCCGAACACTTACGCTTATTCTCAAGCTCTTCGTCGCACTCTTCAAGCTTTTTGAAAAACTCTTCTACCGATTTTGCATGTCTTGCTTTTTCCGGAACAAGGTTTTCTACTTTAATATCTTTCAACTCTAGAGATAATCCGGTTTCTCTTGCAAGAATTAAAAGCTTCCTGGCAACGTCCATCCCGTTTAGGTCTTCGCGAGGATCAGGCTCGGTATAGCCTTTTTCTTTAGCTGCCCGAACTATCTGGCTGAAAGATTTCCCGTTCGAATAAGAACTGAAAAGAAAGCTGAGAGTTCCGGACATTACTCCTTCTATCTTTAAAACTTTATCGCCGCTTGAGACTAGGTCATTCAAAGTATTGATAATTGGAAGACCGGCGCCGACGTTAGTTTCATATAAGAACTTTACATTATGCTTAAGTGCAGTTTGTTTCAACTGAAGATAATATTCAAACTTGCCTGAATTTGCGCGCTTGTTTGGTGTTACAATCGAGATACTTGAATCCAGAACGTCTTTGTAGCGTGAAGGTACTTTATCACTTGCAGTACAATCGACAAAAATGCTGTTTGGAAGATTCAATTTCTTCATTTCGTCTATCATGAGGTTGAGGTCTGTCTTAGCCCCTTCCTGGTTAAGTCTGTCTTTCCAGTATAGCGGATCTATGCTGTTGGAATCAATCAGCATCTTACGGCTGTTGGCTAAACCGATTATCTTGACGTTAAGAAAGTATTCGCGTGCTAAAAATTCCGTTTGCTGATTTATCTGACGCAAGAGTGTGCCGCCAACTAAACCTGTACCTACGACAAATAAGTTTACCGTCTTTGCAATTGATAGGAAAAATGCTTCGTGAAGTGCGTTCAAAGCTTTCGCTTCGTTGTCCCGCGAGATAACCGTTGAAATGTTTAGCTCTGAAGAGCCTTGTGCTATTGCAATAATATTAATTCCGTTCTTGCCGAGTGCCTGAAAAATTCTTCCGGAGATTCCGGGAGTCTTCCGCATATTCTCTCCAACCACCGCAATAATGGAAAGGTTAGTTTCGATAACCGGGTCGTTTATTAATTTCTCTTTTATTTCGTAATAGAATTCCTGCTGTATTGCTTTCTTTGCTGCGGCGGAAAACTTAGGAAGCACTGCAAGGCAAAGTGAGTGTTCGGATGATGCCTGTGTAATTAAGATTATATTTATTTGCTTGGTACCGAGTGCTGCAAATAATCTTTGTGCGATGCCAGCAACACCAACCATACCGCTGCCCTGTACTCTTATCAGAGCTATGTCGTCAATCGAGGAAATTCCCTTGATTGAAAAAGGATGGGCATTGGTATGACCGTTAATAACTGTTCCTTCAAATTCCGGATTAAAAGTATTCTTTATCCTAATAGGAATTTTCTTTTCCATTGCCGGATGCATCGTCGGCGGATGGATTACTTTAGCTCCGAAGTGCGAAAGCTCCATAGCCTCTTCGTAAGTCATTCCCTTTAGTGGGAAAGCTTTCTTAACTTTTTTAGGATCGGCAGTTAGAACTCCGTCAACGTCTGTCCAGATTTCAATTTCTTTTACATTAAGCGCCGAGCCGAAAATTGATGCCGTATAATCTGAACCGCCTCTGCCAAGTGTCGTTGTTTCGTTGCCGGCAGTTGATGCGATGAATCCGGTAATAACCTGAAGCTTCGGGTGGCTTTTGAAATAACTCTTTATGCCTTTGTAAGTAACATTAAAATCAACTTTGGCGCTTCCAAAAGATTCATCGGTCTTGATCAAGGTTCTGGCATCGAGATATTCGCAATCAACCTTTCTATCTTTTAATGCCTGTGCAATTAGTATGCTGGAAAGCCTTTCTCCGAAGCTTAAAATAAAATCCTGAGTCCTTGGAGAAAGCTCCTTAACAAGGAAAACACCGTGAAGCACATCTTCAAGCTCGTTTAGCGTCAACTTTAAATTAGCTAGAACTGAGCTTTGAGTTTTTACAGCAAGTATTTCCTGAGCTATTGAAATATGCCGCGCTTCCAACTTCTTGAACAATTCCATGTATTCGTTATTCGAAGCGGCAGCCATCTGGCTCATCTTCAAAAGATTGTCGGTTACTTTCTGTAAAGCAGAAAAGATGACGGCAATCTTTTTATTCTTTTCTACAGACTGCTTTACTATTTCAATTACATGCTTTATTCTTTCGGCATCGCCTACAGACGAACCGCCGAATTTAAGAATCTTCATTTTATTTCTTTCTTGCTAAGCTTTCAATTAATAATAAAAAAACCGGCTCCATCTTCTGAAGCCGGTTTCCAATTTCTATCTTTGTAAATTATACAACCGTGCTTCAGCCTCCATGCATAGAGGTGGGCATTGTACCGGTTGTTGTTGTCTTAAAAGGTTTAGGACAATATGTGTGTTTAGAAACTTTCATAAAACTCATTTCAAAACTAATACTTAATTGATGATTTGTCAAATACTAAAAAATTTTATTGTTATTCAATTATCGAAACTATCTGATATAATTTTAGCTAAGACACCTAATGTCTTGGAGACATTGGGTGTCTGAAGTGCGTGGAAATTATTTAACGCCAACAACTGTTATGCTGAAGATACCGAATTCTTTCTTCTTAAAATCCTCAATTTGTTTTTCATTCAAATATTGCCTGAGAATTTCATCCGGAAGCGGAGAGTTTACAGTCTTTTTGATTTCAGCGCTCTTAAAACCTGCATGGTAGATTGCTTCAATATAATCATCCTGCTGTAGTGCGCCGGAAACGCATCCTGCATACATCTCAGCGGACTTCTTGATTTCTACCGGAAGCTCGCCCTTCAATACGATATCAGAAACGCAGAAGTGGGCACCTCGTTTTAAAATCCTATAGATTTCGGAAAATGCTTTCCCCTTATCTGGTACAAGATTTAAAACGCAGTTACTAATTACAACGTCGGCTGATGAATCTTCAAGCGGGATGCTTTCAATTTCTCCTTGCTTGAATTCAACGTTCGTATAACCAAGCTTCTGTCTGTTCCTTTCTGCTTTCTCAAGCATTTCGGGAGTAAAGTCTATTCCGATGACTTTGCCCTTTTCGCCAACGATTGCTCTTGCAACAAAAACATCGTTGCCTGCGCCGGAGCCTAAGTCAACAACTGTATTGCCTTTTTTTATGCCGGCAAACTCTGTCGGCATACCGCAGCCCAATCCTAAGTCTGCTTCGTTAAAGTATCCTTCAGTGCCTTTGTAATCTTTCTGAAGGATGGTATAGTCGATTTCTTTTGTTTTGCAACCGCACTTCCGGTTATTTTGAGAAGCTATGAGTCCGTACTTCTCTTTGACGATTTCTTTTAAATTATCAGTGTTCATTTTAGTCCCTTTCTTTTAGTTAATAATATCTAGATTTATTTTTTCTTCTACATTAAAAGTCTTTAATCCAAGCCATGAGGGAATTACTGCTAGAAAGACAAAAGCATAAAATGAATAGAAGAAAACCAGGAACAACGAGTTGAATGCAACAAGACCGGTGGCATATTCGTTGTTTCCTTTTGCAAGCGGAGGATACATCATAAGAATCAGTCCAGCGGCAATAAGGATGTTTGTAGTTCTGCCTCTAAGCCGGTTCCAGAAATTCGCAATTCCGGGAAAGAAGGAACCTACAGCTACACCGAGTATCATCGCTGCAAAAATCCACAGAGCGAGGAATCTATTTACAAGTGAAAGTTTGCCGGTAAAAGCTTCCATTTTAATTCTTTTGTTTTCAAGTTGTCATTTCGTCAAAATACGAAATGTTAGAGTAAAAAAAATCAGCCGCAACAGATTATGGTGCGGTCCAGGTGCTTTATTTTTTTCTTATCATCGATAATAGTCTTCTCATCGGCAATCCAGTAATCTAAGGAAGACATTATTGGAGCTATCCGTGGGTCGGTTGGCTTAGAATTTATCAAGTAGTTAACCCACTTTCCGTTCTTTTCTTCCAATATGAAGCCCGCCTCTTTAAGTATGCTGAGATGCTTGGAAAAAGTATAGTTCGCAAG
>JAJYIL010000464.1:1688-3394 GCA_021790055.1 Bacteroidota bacterium | reverse complement strand
AACAACATGAATTGATAAAAGAAATCTCAACAAAATATTCTGATTCAAGAAACTTTTTGTATTTGGGTAGAGGATACAATTTCCCGGTAGCGCTTGAAGGCGCGCTAAAACTGAAAGAAATTTCTTACATCCATGCCGAAGGTTATCCGGCTGCCGAAATGAAACACGGTCCCATCGCCTTGATTGATGAAAATATGCCGGTGGTGTTTATTGCTCCTAAAGATTCTACTTACGACAAAATTATAAGTAACATTCAGGAAATAAAAGCCCGCCGAGGTCGTATTATTGCTATTGCTAGTAAGAACGATAATGAGATCGATAAGCTTGTCGACTATACTATTAAAATTCCCGATACTATTAGAATTCTTATGCCGCTTTTAACCGTAATACCTTTGCAACTCCTTGCTTATCACATCGCAGTTAAAAAAGGTTTAAACGTTGATCAACCAAGAAATTTAGCTAAGAGCGTTACGGTAGAATAAAATTCACGTTTGATAATAAGCTTTATCAAGATTTTAATGCCGATTATTCTTATTTTTGCTCTAATGGTGCCTGACAAAATTGGGTATCTTTCCCTTAAATCAATATTTCTAAACAATAGATCGGGGATCTTATGTCTACAAAAAATGTCTTGATCATGGGCGCCGCCGGACGCGACTTCCACAATTTTAATGTCTACTTCCGCGACAATAACGACTATAACGTTGTCGCCTTTACTGCCACCCAAATTCCAAATATCGATGGTAGAATTTACCCGCCCGAACTCGCCGGTAAATTGTACCCAAACGGAATTAAAATTTATGATGAAATAAACCTTACCGGCTTAATTAAAGAGCTTGAAGTTGATGAGGTGGTATTTTCATATTCCGATGTTACTTTTAATTATGTTATGACAAAAGCATCAATTGTTAATGCAGCCTGTGTTTCATTCAAACTTTTAGGCGCTAATGATACAATGATTAAAAGTAACAAACCTGTTATTTCAATTATTGCAGTTAGAACCGGATGCGGAAAATCTCAGACTTCCCGCAAAATTGTCAAAGTACTCCGCGAAGCAGGGAAAAAGGTCGTTTCAATACGTCACCCCATGCCTTACGGAGATCTTGTAAAACAAAAAGTTCAACGGTATGGCTCATTAGAAGATTTAATTAAATATAAATGCACCATTGAAGAGATGGAAGAATACGAACCCCATATTGTTATGGGCAGCGTTATTTATGCTGGTGTCGATTATGCTGCTATTCTTGCCGAAGCCGAAAAGGAAGCTGACGTAATTATTTGGGACGGCGGTAATAATGATATTCCTTTTTATAAATCAGATTTAACATTTACGGTTGTTGACCCTCACCGGGCAGGGCATGAAATGTATTACTATCCCGGCAATACTTCTTTGAGACTTGCAGATGTAGTTGTTATCAATAAAATGGATTCAGCAGATAAAAAAAATATTATGAAGCTTTATGATAACATTCGTGTAGTAAATCCTAAAGCTCAAATTATTGAAGCTAATTCTCCTCTTACCCTTGATAAAGAAAACTTGATCAAAGGAAAGAGGGTTCTTGTTGTTGAAGATGGCCCTACTTTAACACACGGTGAAATGGAATATGGCGCAGGTATGATTGCTGCGTGGAGAAACGATGCAGAAGAAATTATTGACCCGAGACCATTTACTGTTAATTCAATTTCAGATACTTTTAAAAAATATC
>JAJYIL010000464.1:0-1678 GCA_021790055.1 Bacteroidota bacterium | reverse complement strand
ATATCCTAAAATCGGAAAGCTTTTACCTGCTATGGGTTATAGCGATCAACAAATTTTAGATCTGGAAGAAACTATTAATAAAACCGATTGCGATACCGTAATAATCGGTACTCCGATTGACCTTGGAAGAATATTGAAAATAAACAAACCTCATGTTCGCGTTCAATATGAACTACTGGAAAAAGGGAATATTACTGTGAAATCTATTTTGAAAGAAAAAGGTTTTATTTAACTTTCTGTATCCTTTTTGTAGCCCCATGTTTTATCGTGGGGCAATTATTACTCATTAAAATTGCAAAGGAACAAAACATGTCGAATATGAAAGGGAAAAGCTTAATTTCTTTAAATGATTTATCTGCTGAAGAATTTTGGCAAATATTTGAACTAAGCGCCTCTCTTAAATCTAAACTTAAAAACGGAGCGCCTCATCGCATCCTTGAAGGAAAAACATTGGGAATGATCTTTTCTAAACCTTCAACACGCACAAGAATTTCTTTTGAAGTCGGTATTTACCAACTTGGTGGTATAGGGATGTATTTTAATCAAAACGACCTTCAACTTAAGAAAAGCGAAAGCATACCGGATACGGCTAAAGTCCTTTCAAGATTTCTAAACGGAATAATGATCCGTACATTTGACCATCAAGATGTAATTGACCTTGCAAAAAATTCCTCAATACCGGTAATAAATGGACTAACGGATATAATGCACCCTTGCCAGATATTAGCTGACCTCTTCACAATCCTTGAAAAAAAGAAGTCTATAAAAGGATTAAAGCTTGCTTATGTGGGCGATGGGAATAATGTTGCTAATAGTCTTTTGCATGGATGTTCTAAAGTCGGTATGGATATCTCAATTGCATCCCCAAAAGACTTCCAACCTAACAAGGAAATTGTGCAAGAATCTATTTCAAATGCAAAAGTATCGGGAAGTAAAGTAGAAATTGTAATTGATCCCGTAGAAGCTGTTACAGGTGCTGATGTTATTTACACCGATGTTTGGGCAAGTATGGGGCAAGAAAGTGAAGCCGTTAAACGAAATGAAATTTTCAAAAAGTACCAGGTTAACAGTAACCTTGTTAAACATGCAAAAAAAGATTATTTATTTATGCACTGCCTCCCAGCTCATCGTGGGTTAGAAGTTGTAGATGAAATTGCAGACTCCAAAAACTCTGTAATTTTTGACGAAGCAGAAAATCGTCTCCATGTTCAAAAAGCTATAATGGCTTTGGTTATGTAATAGATAATAATATGAATCGTATGTACAAAAAAATAAAATAAGGAAATATCAAAGGCATTGATTTTTAGAATTAAACATTATATTTCAATGCATTTTGATAAATTACAAATAGTAAAAAACATAAATTATTAATAGTCAGGGCGAAAAAATGAAAAAAGTAGTTATTACACATGCCAAAAGAACTGCTATCGGTGCATTTAACGGCGGACTAAGCAGTTTTACAGCTCCTCAGTTAGGCAGCATAGTTATCAAATCACTTCTTGAAGAATCAAAAATCGATAAAAACCTTATTGATGAAGTAATAATGGGTAATGTTTTAACCGCCGGATTAGGACAAGCCCCTGCACGCCAGGCAGCTCTATTAGCCGGATTACCCGACAAGACTGAATGTCTTACAATCAATAAAATGTGCGGCAGCGGATTAAAAGCAGTAATGCTT
>JAJYIL010000010.1 GCA_021790055.1 Bacteroidota bacterium | reverse complement strand
TCAAATGCCGACCGCTGGGGGAATCCAACAGGAAATAAACAGAATAAAGGCTATGCAGCAGCAGGCTCTTCATCCTCCCCAGGTTAGGGATTCGGTGGCAAAGAAGTAAACTTTAAGTGAGATGCACGTTTTAAGTGCGTCTCACTTTCTATTATCAAGTACTGAAGATAAAAATTATGCACCCCATAACCATATACCGAATGTATTTCACCTTCTTAACAATTTCTTCATATTAAAGTAATCTTAGCTTAACATTGACGAACTATCTTAGACATGAATTTTTTTTTGATTATGGATGAGAATAGCGCATATATCCGATTTTCACTTTACCACTTTCTTCAGCACAAACAACTTAAGCCAGGTAGAGCAGGCACTTAGGTTTGCAGTTGAATTAGAGAGTGACCATATTGTTATTACGGGAGACTTAACAGATAATGCGGTCCCGAAAGATTTTTTACTTCTCCGAAAGCTATTTGATAAACTGGGTATTCTTAACGGTAACAAACTCTCTCTTGTTATCGGGAACCACGACATCTTCGGCGGTGTACAGACCGCCGAAGATATTTTTTTATTCGCCGGGAAGTGCAGCCGCACAGACTATAATAAAAAAATTCAAGATTTTTATTCCTATTTCCCGGAACTATTTAACAACTCGGCTTACTTTAACCCGGAGACGGTTTTCCCTTTTGCAAAGGTTTTCAACGGCTTCCTTTTCATTGGCTTGAATTCTATCGCAGAATATTCTAAAGTAAATAATCCTTTTGCATCTAATGGCATAATAAGTATGGAACAAATCGCCGGTATGACAAGCATTCTCGACAGATTCAGGCAGATGCACTTGCGTAAGATTGTAATGGTGCATCATCACTTCAATAAAATAAAGATTAAGGATAATTCTAAAAATAGCTTCTGGCAGAATATAGAAAAGCAGACGATGAAGCTAAAAAAGAAAAAGAGACTCTTAAGAATTTTCCAGGGCGAAGGCATTGAGCTTGTACTTCATGGTCACTATCATGAATCCCGTGACTATAAGCGGAAAGGAATTCGTTTCTCAAATGCCGGTGCAAGCTTTATCAATGAAAATAAAATGGAAATTTACATTAACATAATCGATATCGAAAAGAAAATTGACGTCAATATAGTAAAGTTACCGGTGCAGAAAAAAGCGCCGACGGATTTGGAATTGATGCTTGATGATAGAGAAGATACTGGATACTAAATACTCGATGCTTGGTTATTGGATACTCGATATTTTGACTGCTCATTTATCGAGTATCAAGGATCAAGAATCTATGACCGAGCATCCGGTTTAGTGTCAATATTTTTACCTGAACTATCACTAAACCCGGAGACTGCTAAAGGCGTCTAATTCGGAAATTTGATTATTCTATGGAGAAAAGAATGAGCAAAAGAATTTTAATCCTCTGCACGGGAAATTCCTGCCGCAGCCAGATGGCAGAAGGAATTTTGAAATCATTAGATCCTGAATTGATTGTCTATTCAGCCGGCACCGAGCCCGCGCTCCAGGTGCATCCAAAGGCTATCAAGGTTATGAAAGAAATCGGGATAGATATTTCGGACAATTTTACAAAGAGCGTAAACTATTTCCTTCACAAATCATTCGACTATGTAATTACCGTTTGCGATAATGCGAAGGAAACTTGCCCCGTATTTACCGGAAAAGTTGAAAACAGAATACACATAGACTTCAAAGATCCATCTATTACCATAGGAAACGAATTCGAAATTATTGATGCCTTCAGGAATACAAGAGATGAAATGAAAAAAGCCTTCACCGATTTTTACATACGGTATATCTTTAGTCTAGAAAAGAAGAGCGCCTAAAGATTCATAGAGACGGTATGGCGAACTAATAGAAATTTTATCTCTATTAAATATGAAAAATAATTTTAAACTTTGTTCACCAGGTTAATTTAGGTAGTACAAAAGTTATAGCTGAGAAAAGTTTGATTATGTGGCTTGACTTTGGGATTATGATGTTTTAGGGCAAGCACGCATGAACAATTAAAAATTAGAAATTCAAAATTATAATAGGTGTAGTTTGAATAAATGAAATTTTAGCCGGAGCTCAAGTCTACTTAGACAGAACAAATACTATCCGCAAACGAAAAAAGGTGTTATTAATAAAGGCGGGGTGTTAATAGAAGACTTTACATTAGGGCACTTCTAAAAACTGTCTTTTGTAGAAATTTAACGCTGAGAACGCAAAGAATACGAAGAGTTCGCAAAGAATATTGAAGTTTTAAGAAGTGCCCATTATTAAAATCAAAGATAAAATTTAAAGTGGTATATCCGCGGGGATTTAAAGTGGTGCCGTTTTAGAAACAATTAAATTCTTAAAATATCTTTTCATTTTAAGCGAATAAGTGCTTGCAGCTATAAGCTGTTTTATTTTAGCGAGGTTTTCTTTTGCAGCAATTTCACCCTGTTCGATTATTTCCTCAGCGCAGTCAAAATCCGCCCAGGATAATTCTTTTACTCGCGGAGAGATTATCAATTCGGCTTCGGTTAGCCGAAGCTTTGAAAGCTGATAAGATGTAACGTCTTCAGTCCTATAAAGAACATCGAAGATGTTGTTTACTGGTCCGCTTATCTTAAGACTCTTTGCTACATCAATTGCAACTACCCTGTCAGCGCCGATCTCTTTTACCTTTCTTACGGGTATACTGTCCGAAGCGCTTCCGTCAACGAGTAAAAAGCTTTCGATAGCGACTGGAGGAAAAATACCGGGAATTGCAGAGCTTGCCTTTATTACTTGGCGAAGGCTTCCTCTGGTAAAGTTTATCTCCTCACCCGAATTCAAATCAGTGGCAACAGCCGAAAAGGGAATTCCCAAGCTTTCAACCGGGATATCTGGAATAGCTTCGTATATCTTTTCTACATCTCCGGGATCAAAGTACGACAATCTTCCTATTGCATTTATCGCGTGAATTCTTGACATAATATACATGCTGAATTTCTCTAAGGAATTTTTATTTAATTTATCGCCATTTCCATTTAATGATTCAATATCAAGCTTAGCAAATCCAGGGTTTTTGACTGACTTTAAAATAAATTCTTCTACTTTCAGCGCATTCCCGTATAGAGCATAAAGCCCGCCGACAATAGCTCCAATACTACATCCGGTTATTGCGGAAACTTTTATACCGGATTCATCAAAAACCTTTAGTACTCCAATGTGGGCTAAGCCTCTTGCGCCGCCGCCACCTAATGCTAATCCCAGCTTTGACATATTAAATCCAAATGATAATTAGTTCAATTAAATTCCGGCCTGTTTGAATCCTGTAATAATTTAATTCCATAGTTCCGGGTTCAAGTCTACAAAATAATCTATATAAATTGCAATCGTGTCAATCAAATAAGCGTACCTTTCAGTTTCATTTTTGCCCTGGCGCAATACAACATTATCAACGATTGTTTCCGTTTCTTCCTCGTAAACTAATTTCATTCCCAATTTACCGGCAAATATTAGTTACTTACCGAATTTCCATTTTATAAAGAATAAGGCGACGTTATTTTCTCATCAAGTATTTTAAATGGTATCAATCTTTCATAGGATCTTTTATGATGAAGTTTTATAGACGCTTCCAGGATTTAGGGCTTGAAGGTATAAAAGCGAAAATGTATGACAACAACACCCGTGAATACCGGTTACCGGAAATGAAGGAAGAGGCTAAAGAAGCAGCCGGATATATTAAAAACGAAGATTCTGTACTGGAGGTTGCACCTGGACCAGGCTATCTTTCGATAGAACTAGCGAAGCTTGGAAGTTATAAAATCACCGGCATGGATTTAAGTAAAGACGTTTTGCAAATAGCAGAAAGCAATGCAAAGATAGCCGGCGTTAACATTAACTTCCGACAGGGCAACGCCTCGCACATGCCTTTCGATGAAAGCATCTTCAATTTCATTATCTGCGTACTCGCCTTTAAGAATTTTAAAGAACCGGTTTTAGCCTTAAACGAAATGTACAGAGTACTTAAGCCGGGTAGTACAGCAGTTATAAAGGATTTAAATAGGAACGCTCCAATCGAAGTAATGAAAGTGCTCGTTAAAAATATGGGACTTAAAGGCATAAACGCATTTCTTACCCGGTCATTCCAGAGAAACGGCGCTTACACAAAAAAGGAATTTGAAGAATTTATTTCGCTGTCAAGATTCGATGATTACGTTATAAAGGACTCTGATATCGGGTTCTCGATTTATCTTAAGAAGTAGTCATTAAATTCCTGTCTGCTCGGTACGCTTGATTATTTCGTTTTGAAGCTCAACCGTAAGATCAACAAAATAATCGCTGTAGCCTGCTACTCTTACAATCAGGTCTCTATACTTCTCAGGTTCCTTTTGTGCCTGTCGTAACGTTTCGGCATTAACAACATTAAACTGGATATGATGACCGTCCATGCGGAAGTAAGTGCGGATAAGTTGAGTTAGCTTATCTATTCCGCTTTCGTCTTCAAGAAGCTGAGGAGTGAATTTTTGATTCAGCAATGTGCCGCCTGTCCTTAGATGATCAATCTTAGATGCGGATTTTATAACCGCTGTTGGACCGTTAACATCGGCGCCTTGAACCGGGGAGATTCCTTCCGATAACGGCTCTTCGGCAAATCTTCCGTCGGGGGTTGCGCCGCATACGCTGCCGAAATAAACATGTGAAGTTGTAGGAAGAAGATTTATTCTGTACTTTCCTCCTTTAGTATTAGGGCGGTCGTCTACTGCGTTAAAATATATTTCGAATACCCGCTTAGTTAATGAATCAGCCTGATCATCATCATTGCCGTACTTTGGAGTATCGCTTAAAAATAGCTGCCGCATAGACTCGCTCCCTATAAAATTAGACTTGAGGATTTTCAAAAGTTCTTTCAGGCTTAGAATTTTCTTTTTAAATACGTTGTACTTAATTGATGAAAGTGAATCGGTAATGCTTCCCAATCCGACTCCTTGAATATATGAAGTATTATATCGTGCGCCGCCGCCGTTGTAGTCTTTGCCTTTGCTAATACAATCATCAATTAAAACCGACATGAAAGGCGCGGGAAGATATCCGGCATAAAGCTTTTCAATTATATTGTTGCCTTTAATCTTAATATCGATAAAATGATTCAACTGCTTTTCGTAAGCTGTTAATAATTCGTCAAACGTTTTGAAGCTTTCGGGGCTTCC
This sequence comes from Bacteroidota bacterium, assembly GCA_021790055.1. Classification (GTDB taxonomy): domain Bacteria; phylum Bacteroidota; class Ignavibacteria; order Ignavibacteriales; family Ignavibacteriaceae; genus FEN-1297. Next base: position 11,687 of record JAJYIL010000010.1, on the reverse strand, counting down.
GGTTTCAATTCCAATCTTCTTTCCTGTATTCGGATCTATTCCGTTGCTTAATGTTATCTCAAGAATTTTGACGAGATTAAAATACCCGGTAAGTATGTAGCATTCCTTTCCGAAGGCGCCCGTTTCAACACAGCCGCTTGAGCCGCCGTTGCGCGCATCTATAATTGATTTGCCCTGGCGGATTAATTCTTGAATGATCGAGTCGGTATTAAAAACGGAAGGTTGACCGTACCCTGTTTTGATAATCTTCAAGGCTCGCTTGATGAACCTGTCAGGATTCTTCTTACTAACCTGTATCATTGAGCTCGGCTGAAGAAGACGCATCTCTTCGATTACGTCGAGCAGAATAAAAGTTAACTCATTAACCGCATCCTCGCCGTTTTCCTTTACACCGCCGAGATTAATTAAGCAAAAGTCGGTGTACGTGTTGCTTTCCTGTGCCGTAACTCCAACCTTTGGAGGTGCAGGCTGATTATTGAACTTAATCCAAAATGCTTCCAGAAGCTCTTTTGCCGATTCAGGCGTATGAGTTCCATCTTCAATATCTTTTTTATAGAACGGATAGAGATGCTGGTCAAGCCTGCCGGGATTGAATGAATCCCAGGTATTTAGCTCTGTTATTACACCAAGATGAACGAACCAGTAATACTGAAGCGCTTCCCAAAGATTCCGCGGTGCGTTTGCAGGAACATAAGAACAGACTTCCGCAATTTTTTTCAGCTCTTTTTCCCTTTCGAGAACTTCTTCCTTTGCAGCTTTCTCTTTTGCTATATCTGAATATCTTTTAGCAAAGTTAATTACTGCATCAATCGCAATTGACATTGCCTTAAGCTCTTCTCTCTTATCGAATGCTTCAGGATCATTATAGAAGTCAAGTGAGTTTATTTGAACTTCTATTTCCGATTTAATATCAAGTAATCCGCGGCTGTAAATCTTGCCGCCGAGGACAGTATGCCCCGGTGCTCTCTGTTCCATAAACTCGGTGAATATTCCTGCCGAGTAGGCTTCTTTCCACGCATCGTCAACCGAGCTGAATATTTTTTCACGGATGGATTTTCCCTTCCAGAACGGAATGATGGAATCCTCATAAATCTTCTTAGTTCGTTCATCAGACTTAAAAGAAACCTTTTCCCGTGTATTAAGAATGTCCAAATCTTGAAGGCTGTGAATACATATTTCCGGATAAGTAGGAGTAGCTTTGGGTGCAGGACCTCTTTCACCGACAATCAGCTCTCCGTCTTCCATATATAATTTTTTATTCTCCAGAATATGCTTTAGACAGAGAGCCCTGGTTACAGGTACCGAGAATTTTTCCAGCGTTCCGGTTTTGTAGAATTCTGTTACAAGCACTGCTCTTTCATGCGAAAGTGTTGGAACTGCTTTTAAGGTTTTCTCTCTTAGTGTTTTTATTCTGTCATTCATAATTAGCCCCGGATAGTAATTTCAACGCCTAACGGCTCAAATGTTTTTTTAATTTTATCTAAAGATTCATCCGACTGCATTTTTAAATTCTCAAGTTTAACTTTACTGCTGAATTTTTTGTTCTTTCCTTCACTCAATTCATTATATGGAAGAAGATCAACGTTTGAGATGTTTTTTAGCTCAGAAAGGAACTTCGCAATTTGTCTCAGGTTAGATTTAGTATCCGTAATATCCGGAATAAGTGGAATCCGTATTCTTATTTTCTTTGCCGACTCGGATAAATAAGTAAGATTGCGAAGAATGATCTTGTTGGATACGCCGGTATATTTTTTATGTTCTGCTTCATCCATTATTTTAAGATCAAATAAAAAGAGATCCGTGTACGGGATGATTGATTCGAAAGCTTCTTTGGAAGAATAGCCCGAAGTATCGACCGCAGTATGGATATCCAGTTCTTTGCATCTCATCAATAATGATTTAAGGAACTTTGGCTGCATTAAAGGCTCGCCGCCTGAGAAGGTTACGCCGCCGCCGGATTGCTCATAGAACATTCTATCCTTTAAAACTTCATTTATAATCTCATCGACTGTGACTTCTCTCCCGACAACATCTTTTGTTTCCGAGTACGAAAGCTTTAGAATTTTGTTGCGAGTAATCCTTGTTGTCGTTTCAGGCTCAAGCTTTTTACTTTCGGGATTGTGGCACCAGATGCAGTCGAGCGGACATCCTTTTAAGAATACGGTTGTGCGTATCCCGGCACCATCGTGAACGGCATATTTTATTATATCAAATACAATCCCGGTCTGCAAAGTTTAGTCCGATTAATTTTGTAAACAACTGCTTAATGAACAGTCAAAGCCATAAACAAAAGCTATGCCTTTTCCTACCGCCAGGATTTATGCTAATAATTCCTGGTTTTTTCAAATTATAAATAGCTGGACAAAAATTTGCCGATGGTTTATTTCTTATAAGAGAGAAAGATAAAATTACAAAACAAGAATTTGCCGGGTCATGAAGACCGTATTGAGAAACCGTTACTGCACTAATGAAGCTGATAAAAAAGCTATCGCCCGCAAAAGTTCTTTCAATTTAAATCTCCAATTCTTCTACCGGAATTTTGTTAAAACACATTATATCGAACTGACAAGATTAATTGAAAATACATACAGGATGTTTCATTTCAACGAACAGGTTGAGAACGGTAAGTTCTGTTTCAATTGCAAGATCAGCGAAGGACCAAGCTTATCCCGTAATGCAATTAAGCTGCTTGAGATAATGAATTACCCCGGCTCAATCATCTCCAAAGCAAGGCAATATCTGATGAATTAAGTTTAAGGATGCGCTCCTGAATTGCGGCTTACTAATTACACTACAAAGCCTTTTGAAAAGGAACAGTTAATCGAAATCATAAACGGCGCTTTAGCAATAGTAAGCGAATGAATTTTTATATATCTTTATGAAAGTAAATCTGAAAATTCGATTCTTAAATATTAACCAGCGAGGGAAAAATGAAATCTTACAAGGTGCATTTTGTCGACGGCAAGACTTTTAATGTTACTGCCGATGAGAAGCTGACTCCCAAAAAGCTCTCCGTAAAGTATCTTCCTTTTATAAACTCCGGGGATGACGCTTCACGAATCTTCCTAAATTCCGACAACATCTTAATGATCGAGGAAATAAAGGTAATAAAAAAGAAGACCAACAATAAAGCTTCATCTAAAAAGAGGGGAAGAAAGCCAAAGCCTGCAGCCGCAGGAAATAACGCTGCCGTTGATGTCCTGAATAATCCGCCGATGTAAAACGAATGATTAGAAAATAAAAAAGGAAACGGAGAATATGAAAAAGCAAATCATCCTCGGCGCGGGCGGCGCAATTGGAATAGTACTTGCGAAAGAGTTAATATCTAATAAGGAAAACGTAAAGTTAGTCTCGAGAAGTGGACACAGTATGCCGCAGGCTGAAAGTGCTAAAGCCGACTTAACAAGATTCGATGAAGTTAAGAATGCAGTTGAGGAAAACTCAATCGTTTACCTTACCGTCGGTCTTAAGTATAACGTAAAAGTCTGGCAGGCAAACTGGATGAACATTATGCGAAACACCGTTGAAGCCTGCAAAGCAAAAAATTCAAAGCTGATTTTCTTTGATAACATTTATGCGCTTGGAAAAGTAAACGGCAAGATGACGGAATATTCACCTGTGAATCCGTGCAGTGAAAAAGGTGAAGTAAGAGCAAAGCTTATTGAGTATCTGCAGTCTGAAATGAAAAACAAGAGCCTGGATATAATCATTGCCCGCTCTGCCGATTTTTACGGACCTTACGCACCAACTTCTAGTATTCCAAATATCCTTGTCATCGACAGACTTATGAAAGGCAAGAAGCCTCAATGGTTTGTTAATGCAGATGTAAAACATAGCTTTACATATTCAGAAGACTGCGGCAAGGCACTTTATCTTTTAGCCAGAGATGAAAAGGCTTACAACCAGGTTTGGCACTTGCCGACTGCCTCACCCGCTATTACGGGCAAACAATTTATCGAATTAGCTGCTATGAAGCTTGGTGTTCCTTCAAAGATTATGGTAATGCCGAAGTGGATGATAAAGCTGGGCGGCTTATACGAGTCAACCATAAAAGAATTATATGAGATGCTTTACCAGAGTGAGTTCGATTATGAATTTGATTCGACGAAATTTGAGAATCACTTTTCTTTCATACCAATCCCCTACGAGGCAGGTATAGCCCGGACTATTGATTACTACAAAAACAAAAGTTCGTACAAATGAAAGCTAGTACTCTTATTCCGTTTAGAATTGGATCTATCGGAATAATGATATAATTATGACATGTACTTTATGGAAGGATAACGCGATGCCGATAATTAAGCCCATTTCCGATTTAAGGAATAAATCAAATGAAATTTCTGAGCTGGCAAATAGCTCTAACGAACCGATATTCATTACGAAAAACGGCGAAGGCAATTTAGTCATAATGTCGATGGCTAATTATTCTAAGCTTCAATTGAAGCTGGATTTGCTAAATAAATTAGCCATAGCGCAAAAGCAAAAGTCTGAAGGTGAAAAAGGGAAAGCACTTAAGAAGGTAATGACCGGGATAAGAGAAACAATTAATGCATGCCGGTAAATATCAAATTCGTCTTCTACCTATAGCGGAGGGAGATTTTACTGAAATTATATCCTATATTGCAGCGGATAATCCCAAAGCGGCAGATTCAGTTGCAGATAAGATTGAAAAGAATTTAGAACTGTTAAGCGACAACTTTAAGCTTGGTCGAATTCCAAGAGATGAAGAAATTAGAAATCTCGGTTATCGTTATATTATAGTTCTAGACTACCTTGTCTTTTACATAATAGAAGGCGGTTCAATCTTTATACACAGGATTCTTTATGGCGCCCGGAATTACAAATCACTTATATAAAAAGAGAAATGCGAAACTTTGACGGAATAATATTCGACGTTGACGGAACTTTAACTTCAACTCTTGAATTGATATTTGAAACTTTCAGATACATAGCAAAAAAGTATTTTAACAAATCGATGAGCGACGATGAGATTGCCAGGCTTTTCGGTCCCACTGAAGATGTAATATTAAAAGCTTGGGCAGGCGATAATTACGAAGCCATCCGCAAAGATTATTATGACTATTACACTAAGAACCACCACATGGCTGAATTGTATCCCGGCATAGAACAAATTCTTGCTTACATCAAATCGAAGAAGGTCTTTCTTTCAATTTATACCGGCAAAGGAAGAGAAGCTGCAACAATTACTCTAAAGAAGCTCGGCGTCTTCGATTATTTTGATATGATGATGACCGGCGACGATGTTAAGGAGCATAAACCCTCAGCGGAAGGAATAGATAACTTCATGGATAAATTTAATTTGAAGAAGGAAAGAGTTTTGATGATTGGCGATTCTCCCGTTGACGTGAAAGCTGCCAGAGCTGCGGGGGTAAAAGTAGCTTCCGTTGTTTGGGATGATTATGCAAAGAAAGCCAAGGACAAGTTGAAACCCGACTACCTTTTCCATCATGTACATGAGCTGGAAAAATTTATTAGGGAAAATCTTTGAGAATTTTTAGCTAATACACTTGCGCTTTAATCTACAGACGGTTCCTTATTCTTTTGTATTAGTCTTATACCGATACTAAAATTTCCTTATGCAGTAAACAGCGTTCCTTATCGCTTAAGAAACATACTTTAAGCCGGAAGGGAAATCCCTTCGGTGAAATGAATTTTAGACTAAATTCAAAGGAAAGTAAACTTACCTTTTGCTTACCGCGAACTCACAAAATACTCTGCGGGTCAACGTCATAAAATAATTTTACGTCCCTGTAGCGAGACTTCCTATTAAATTCCACAAAAGAATTTAATGCCGCCTGCCGTAAAATCTTTCCGCCTGGATCTGTAACGCGCGGGCTCTTAATCAAAATATGAAACCTGTAATTATTTTTTATTCGTGCAATTATAGCCGCAGTCGGTGAGGATATATTCAGCCATTTGCGGTATGCAATAAGCTCTTTATGGAAATCCATTATCGCGCCTCTGGCTTTTTCTTCGTCAATATCTTTTGCTTCGATTAAACAGATCCTTGCAAATGGAGGATAGCCCAATTTTTCTCTTTCAACTATTTCCTTTTGATAAAAGCCTTCGTAATCATTCATTAAAACTTTTTGAAGAGCGAAATGCTTTTCATTCTGAGTCTGGATAATTACTTCTCCTTCAACTTTGCTTCTGCCAGCTCTTCCGGCAACCTGAGTAAGAAGCTGAAATGTTCTTTCATCGGCGCGGAAATCCGGCAGCCATAGGGTTGTCTCGGCGGAAATTACTCCAACTAACGTAAGCCGAGGAAAGTCCAAACCTTTGGAAACCATTTGAGTGCCGACAAGAATATCAATGTCTCCTTTACCAAACTCAAAAAGAATTTTTCCCAAAGAAGATTTTTTTGAAATTGAATCGGAGTCGACTCTTTTTATTTTTACTCCCGGAAAATAAAACTCAAGCTCGTCTTCAACTCTTTCAGTTCCCGTTCCAAAGTATTTTATTTTAAGCGAGCCGCAATGTGTGCAAGCGTTTGGAACCTTCTTTGTCATTCCGCAGTAATGGCACTGCAGAATGTTTTGGTTGATGTGAAAGACCATTGGTACGGAACAGTTGTCGCAAGTTTCTATCTCGTCGCAATCCTCGCAATAAATTTGTGTTGAAAAACCCCGCCTGTTCTGAAGTACAATGATTCCTTCTTTCTTCTTCAGTCTGTCTTCAATTTTATCCAGTAGCTGTTTGGAAAAAACATTCTCCATCTTTTTCTTCTTGCGCTCGACGGCGATATTGACAAGACTGATTTTAGGCAGCTTTGCGTGGTCAACTCTTTTTGGCAGATTCAGCAACTTATACTTCCCGGAACGTGCATTATACATGCTTTCAATCGAAGGCGTTGCCGACCCGAGTATTACCGGGCATTTATGAATGCTTCCTAAAACTACTGCCGCATCGCGGGCGTTGTATTTAGGCAGCGATTCAAACTGCTTATAGCTTGCGTCGTGCTCTTCATCCGCAATAATAATTCCCGGATTACTCAACGGTACAAACAATGCCGACCTGGCGCCGATTACTACCTTCGATTTTCCTTTTAAGATTCGGCGCCAGGAATCATAACGCTCTCCCATCGACATCCTGCTGTGAATTACGGTTACCTGCTTCCCGAAATTATTATAAAGCCGTGAAGTCATTTGAGGCGTTAATGAAATCTCCGGGACAAGAATCAGTGCGGACTTTCCGCATTCAAGCGCTTTAGCGGTAAGCTCGATGTAAACCTGCGTCTTTCCGCTCCCGGTTACGCCATGCAGCAAGTAAGTTTGGAACTTTCCTTTTTCAACCTCACCGGAAGCTTCATCGACAATTTTCTGCTGATCTTCAGTAAGAATAATCCTGACATGTTCTTCCTTGTAATCATCAGAATATAGGCGGTCGACTTCTTTCTCATAAATTTTTACCAAGCCTTTACCTGCAAGCGATTCAACAGATGCCTGCGATGCCTCCGCTTTCTTAAGAAGGTCGGATAAAGCAACCGGCTTGTTCTTCTTTTCAATTAACTCGAGAATTATTTTCACCTGCTTCGGCGAACGGCTCTCGAGTTCAGGAAAATAGGCGTAGATTTCTGCAAGCGGCTTATCCAGCTTTACGTACTTTGCCGTCTTTACCTTTACCTTTGCTTCTTCAATTTCATCAAGAATATTTAGCGCACCGGCTTTTTCCAGGCTTCGTAAAATCGAATAAATATTTTTCTTCTTAACAACTCGTTGAAGATATGAAAGATTTATTTCGTCTCTCTCTGCAAGGACTCTTAGGATATTCGATTTTATCGAATCTTTATTTTTTTCTTTTTGAAGAAGCTCACCGCACGCTTTTTTATCGCTTAATATTTTTCGTTTTGTTTCAACTTCTAATCCGTAAGGAACCGCAAGCTTTAATGCCTCGCCCAGCGATGAAAGATAATAGTCAGAAACCCACCTGTAAAATTCAAGAGACTTGTCATCAAACACCGGAACTTCATCAAGTATATCATTTACAGGTTTTATCTTCTCTGTTGAAGGCGGAGTACTTACAAGATTTATAATGAAACCAGTTAATGTCCGCTTTCCGAACGGGACTACTGCACGTACGCCAACTACCGCAGATTGTTCCAATTCTTCCGGTATGGAATAGGTGAAGGCATTTCTAAATGGAAGTGGAAAAACAATCTCGGCGTACATGGCTTTTCTGGTCATTCTTAAATATTTGGCATATAATTCCGAAAGAATGGAAATTGCTAAGCGCAAAGGGTAAAGGGCATAGCGTTCTGCACTCTATGCGTTTTGCACTATGAGCTTTGCCATCACTTTATCCATCCAATTCCGGTTTAAAGAATTATTGTAATTCATTACTCATTTCTTCTTACTTTGCTTAAAAAAAGGAGCCAATGATTTGAATCTAGAGCTATGCGTAAACGGATTTCCAAGCATCGTAAAATCCAGTTCGGTGTAGGTGCTGTCCCACATAATTCTTTTATATCCGTTTGACTTTACAACTGTACCGTTGGTTGCAATTACGCTGTCGTCCGGCTGAAGATTTAAATAATGGAATCCGCCGTCGTACTTCATTCCTTCAACGTTGTTGATGTCGGTGAATTTATATTCTCCTTGCCCGACAAGTTGACCTTTTTCAATAAAAAGCTTTCTTGAAATTACTTCCTTCCCCTGTGCTTTCTGATCTCTTAAAAATTTGCTGCTCCTCAGCATATAATTGAAGAGATTATCTTTATCTTCGTTGAGCTCTTTTCCGGTTGCTGCTGTCGATCTGATATCGTACGCGGTTAATAGAACCGTCCCTTCATCCGGATTTTTCAGCTTTACAACATAAGACACTTTGTGAAATGTAAGGCATCCGCTAAAGAGAGTAATTAAAGTTGATGCTGTAATGAGTAAAAACAATTTCTTCATTTTTAATCCTTTATAATATCCGTGTTTCTATTTCCGGCTCTACCCATTAAGAATTGAAATTTGAACATTGAGAATTAAATATTCCTTACAAATTTTCAATGCTCAATTTTCAATATTCAATTTATTCTAATGCTATAATAGAGAGATCTCATCTTTAAGGAGATGTTCAAATGTTTCTCTTCTTCTTACTACTTTAAAATTTTTACCTTCGACAAGAACTTCGGCAGGCCTTCTCCGCATGTTATAATTTGAAGACATCACCATTCCGTAAGCGCCTGTAGAAAGCACTGCAATATATTCGCCGCGTCGGCATTCCGTAATCCGGACATTCTTTGCAAGGAAGTCTCCGCTCTCGCACACCGGACCAACAACGTCTGCCGTTATATCATTCTTATTCTTTGTTAATGTCAGCGGCTGGACGTGATGGTAAGCGCCGTACATACTCGGTCTAAGCAGGTCGTTCATTGCGCCGTCCGTAATTATAAAATTCTTATCGAGGTTCTTTTTTGTATAAAGAACCTGGGCAATAAGTATTCCGCCGTTGGCAGTAAGGTAACGTCCCGGCTCAAAGAAAGCTTTGCAGTTTAATTTTTTTAGAACCGGCATAACAGCCTTAGCGTATTCTTCAATCGAAAAAGTTTTTTCATTGTTGTATGCCACTCCAATTCCGCCTCCAAGGTCAATATGCTCCAAGGCTATTCCCTCGGATTTTACTTTTAAGAATAGCTCACCGAGCTTTTCAATTGCTTCAACAAAAGGCTCAACTTTTGTAATCTGCGAGCCGATGTGCATATCGATACCGGTGTATTTTATGTTCCTCAAATACTTTTGCATTTTGAACAGCCTCAATGCCGTAGAAGCATCAACGCCGAATTTATTTTTTGCCAGACCGGTTGAAATATAAGGATGAGTTTTCGCATCCACATCCGGATTTACTCTTATAGCCACTCTTGCCGTTGTGTTTAACGAGCCGGCAATTTCATTTATTAATAAAATCTCTTCTTCTGATTCTGCCTTAATCATAAGAAGATCATTCTCAAGCGCAAGCTTTATTTCACTCTGCGTCTTTCCTACGCCGGACATGATCAGCTTCCGGGAACTTGCGCCGGCTTTCATAGCTCGGATCAATTCACCTTCGGAATTAACGTCTACACCGCTGCCCGCATCAATAAAGGCTTTTATTACGCTAAGGTTAAAGTTTGATTTGCATGCAAAAAAGATTTGATGATCAAAGCCGGCAAAAGCCTTATCAAATTCATTATATCTATCGATGAAAAAACTTTTACTGTAAACGTAAGTCGGTGTACCTAGCTCTTCAGCAATTTCGATTAAAGGAATATCTTCGCAAAACAGCTGGTTGCCTTTGTATTTAAAATATCCAGATTCAAAATAGTCCATAAAAGTGTCGATTTCTTTCTGATTTAGGATGTGTAAAAATAATGAAAAATCTTAGCATAGCGCAAAGTGCATAGCAACGCTGAGCGCTTTGTTCAATATGAATTGCAAAGGATCTATTTTGAATTAAATATTCTTATTAAATCGCAAGGTAGACATGATGAAACGGCTGCCGGCAACTTCTTCTTCCACAGCAATTGCAGCTTTGCGCCGGTATATTGTCCAAGAAAGAATGCTGCTACCATAATAGGGTAAGTAACAAATGCAAATCCGATTCCGGATAAAAACCTTAAGGCAACAACAAATGGCACAGGCAGATGAATTGCAAGTATCCACTGCAGCGAAAACCTTTTTACATTGGATCTCCAGTATCCGAATGGAACGTTGAATAAAAAAACCAGTAACCCAACTTCAAACAATCTCATAATATTTCCAATACTAAAAGTTACTTGCGAACTTAAGCCGCATGCTTTTAATATTCAAATAAAGATTTTAAGCTGAAGAAAAATTCCGGCGGCGCTAATAAATTTTCTTTTAAAAGATGATATTTCCCTCGCTAAAATCCGAGAATAGTGATGATTGAAAGAGTATGCATCTACTGCGCATCAAGCGATTATGTTTATCCTGTTTATTTAAATGCCGCTTACAGTTTAGGGGAGATTCTAGCAGAGAATTCCATCACCATCCTTTACGGCTGAGGCTCCGGTACATTTGAAGAATTATTTGAAACTCTAACCATGAAAAGGCTGGGAGTGTATTTAAGCCCGGTTATTTTGGTAAACACAAAAAATTTCTACGATCCATGCATCCGGCTTTTGGAAAGAGCGATCGAAGAAAAATTTATGGATGAAAGAAACCGTGATATGTGGCATGTTGTTAATAATCCTTCTGAAGTTATAAGCGCAATTGAAAAAGCTCCTGAATGGAACGAGAGTGCAAGGAGCTTTGCAACACTCCGAAAAGATTTTAGATAAGCTTTCGTTAATAGTTAAAAAGCCGTCACGCCCCGCATGACGGCTTTCAAAATGATTCTGTTATCTATCTTCTTCACAATATCTCAAGTCATAATCATCGTAATCATATTCTATTCAACAATACCAGAATCATTTTAGCATTTTTAATTCACAATGATTAGACATTACGGAAAAGAAAAGGTTTCTCCATAAATTTGAGCTTGAAACTTTTTGTGATATAGAAAACTTAAATTGATCGAAGTTAAATCTTTGCCGGGATTTTAATCGTCATCTCATTAACTACATTTCCTGTATTCAATGTTGAAGCAGGCTCGAACAACATTATGTGAACCTCGTTCTCGGCAACCGGTCTATGTTCAACGCCTTTTGGAACGATTATAAACTCGCCTTCGTTGACGACAAT
>JAJYIL010000463.1 GCA_021790055.1 Bacteroidota bacterium | reverse complement strand
AAGAAATGGAGAACATTCATGAAATATCTAATCATCATTAACGATGCGCCTTGTGGAACAGAAAAACATACAACGCTCTAATATTTGTAATGCAAATTCAGAAAGACTTTCCGGATAACAACATAAGAATTTTCCTTATGGCTGACACAGCAACTTGTGTATTGCCTAACCACAATATTGTAAACGGCTATTACAACATCGAACGCATGTTGAAATCGGTTTTGAATAAAGGCGGTCAGGTTAAAATATGCGGAACTTGTGCCGGTGCGAGAGGGATTAAAAATCTTCTGTTGATTGAAAGTGCACAAATAAGCACAATGGCGGAATTGTTCTATAGCTTAAAACTCTTTCATTTTTTACCAAGCCCGGAGAAGCATGTATTCCATAATTCATAAACTCTTGAATGTCGGTTACCTTTTCCACCACAGTTTCAATTTTATTTTCTTTCACAACACTCCTAACATTCTCTTCGAGATATGAGCGCCGCTTACACCGGTGCTTAAAATTTTTACAACAATTTTAATTCCATCAATAAATAAGATTGAATAAATAGCCCACAATGATAATTCCCGCCGCTACAACGCTGACAAACACTGCTATCAATTGAATCTTTAGTACTTTCTTAAGAATAATTGTTTCCGGCAACGACAGCCCGATAACACTCATCATAAATGCAAGCACGGTACCAAGTGAAGCACCTTTCTCAAGTAACGCTTGCACAATCGGTATTATTCCCGCAGCGTTTGAATACATCGGTACGCCAATTATTACTGCTATAGGAACTGACCACCAGGCAGATTTTCCCATCAATGAAGCCATAAAGTTTTCCGGTACGTAACCATGAATCCCCGCGCCGACTGCAATTCCAATTACAATGTAAATCCAAACCTTGCCGACAATTTCTTTAACAGCATCTGCTCCGGCAGTAATTCTTTCTGCAAAGGTCGGCTTTGCTTCTTCTATTTGGATCTGACCGGCTTTGATTTTATAAACCCAATCTTCAACATATCTTTCAAGTTTTAATTTGCCTATAACATAACCGGAAATCATTGCGATTATTAATCCGGTTGACATATATAAAAGCGCAGTCTTCCATCCGAATAAACCAAAAAGAAGAACAACAGCAACTTCATTTATCATTGGTGCGGCAATAAGAAAAGAAAATGTAACACCAAGCGGAATTCCGCTTTCAACAAAGCCAAGGAACAGCGGTATTGCAGAACATGAACAGAACGGTGTTACAATACCAAGCAGACTTGCGGAAACATTACCCGCAAAGAGCTTTTTACCGCCGAGCATTTTTCTTGTTCGTTCCGGTGAGAAATAACTTCTAATAATTCCAACCGCAAAGACTATCAAAACAAGAAGCAGTAATACTTTTGGAACTTCAAAAATGAAAAAGCTTATTGCACTTGTTAGATGAGAACCTTTAGGAAGATTAATTAAATCGAAAACTATCAAATCCGTTATGCTTTGAAGGCTTAAATAAAGAAGAAGCCACACAGGCAAAAGTAAGAGAAGATAAAAGTAATATTTATTTTTTAGAGCAATCATTTTTTAGTATACCTGACTATATCTTTTTGTTACACAGAGTAACACAGAGTGCGCACAGAGTTTCACAGAGTTTTAAATATATCTCAGCGCGACTCTGTGCTTCCTCAGTGAAACCCTGTGTCACTATGTTTATAAAACAAATCTTCGTATTCCGTTCTTTAGCGACTTAACATTAAAGTTGAGTAATAATCCCACCTTGCACTTTGAAAACTTTAAATAAGTTAATACTTGAGCTTCATGAACCTCATTTATTGCTTCGACAGATTTTTATTCAAGAATTACTTTTCCATCAGCAATAATATCTGCTCGATATCCGCATTCAAGTTTGATATCTTTATAAACTACCGGTATAGGAGCTTGCCTAGTTATTTTTATTCCTCTGTTTTCCAATTCAAATGACAAGCACTCTTCATAAGCGGATTCCAGCATTCCAGGTCCAAGATGCGAATGAACTTCAATAGCAGCGGCGATAATTTCCCTTGTTAATTCAGAATAAAAGTACTCACTCATTTTTCCCTCACTATTTTTTGAAATCTTTTACACAGAGTAGCACAGAGTACACACTGAGTTTCACAGAGTTTTAAATATATCTCAGTGTAACTCTGTGCTTCCTCAGTGAAACTCAGTGTAACCAATTTTTACGGACAAACATTTGGTGCCTTTACTGTCCCTTCTTCAACAACTTTAAAATATTTTTTCTGAAACCACAATGCTACATTGACCAAACTTATTAGTACCGGCACTTCTACAAGCGGACCAATAACCGCTGCAAAAGCCTCGCCGCTATTAATACCAAATACAGCTACCGCTACAGCAATAGCTAATTCGAAATTATTGCTTGCAGCAGTGAATGAAAGCGTAGCTGTTTTGGAATAATCAGCACCGACTTTTCTACCAAGGTAAAACGAAACAAAAAACATAATGATGAAATAGAAAATCAGCGGTATTGCAATCCTTACAACATCAAGCGGAATTTTAACAATGTATTCACCCTTCAGCGAGAACATTACAATAATTGTGAACAGCAATGCAATTAATGTAATCGGGCCGATCTTGGGTATAAATTTAGATTGATACCATTCTTTGTTTTTCAATTTAATTAATGTAAACCTTGTAACGATGCCGGCAATGAAAGGAATTCCAAGATAAATAAAAACGCTTTCAGCTATTTGTCCAATTGTAATATCAACCTTAAATGTTTTCAATCCCAAGGCTGAAGGAAGAACAGTCAGAAACACATAAGCGTAAATCGAGAAAAACAAAACCTGGAATATTGAATTAAACGCTACTAACCCGGCGGCGTATTCCGTATCGCCTTTTGCAAGCTCATTCCAAACAATTACCATTGCAATGCAGCGTGCGAGTCCAATCAAAATAAGCCCAGCCATGTATTCGGGATAACCTTGCAAAAAAATTATTGCAAGTACGAACATTAATATTGGTCCGATTATCCAGTTTTGAATTAATGAAAGGGAAAGTACCTTTACATTTTTGAAGACATCGCCTAGCTCTTCATATTTAACTTTTGCAAGCGGCGGATACATCATCAAAATTAATCCGATTGCGATTGGAATATTTGTAGTACCCGTTTGAAATGAATTCCAGAAATGAACAATGCCCGGGAAGAGATAACCGGAAAAAACTCCAATGAACATTGCAAGGAAAATCCAGAGAGTTAAATATCTGTCTAAGAATGAAAGCTTTTTAGTAATTGTTGACATACTTGCCTCAATTAGCTTTAGTTTCTTCTGTTAAGGCATTTATCAGCCAATGTGTTAGGGTTGATTTTGTGGGTAATTTTCCGCTGTGAATAACTTTACCATTTAATACCAATCCGGGAG